>CAUZCF010000070.1:0-5344 GCA_963578425.1 Gammaproteobacteria bacterium
CCCTTGCAAAACAATTCTTAGATGTTGACTTCAGAAGCAACGACACTAATGAAGATTTTCTCAAGTCAGTTAGCAAAACCTTCTATCAAAGCCTTCTTGGATTAGCGGTGATGCTGGTTGGAGGGACGCTCCTCGGATTAGAAGTACTTGCAGGATGGTGGTTATTAGGGTTTGGGTTTGTTGTGCTGTTACTTTCTAAACCAAAATCATAGGGGGTTTATTTGTTTAATATTGATTCTCTATTAAATAAGGTCAACCTTCCTTTGGGTGAGGAGACTTACAGAGAACCTTTATCTATCCTTTTAAAGGATTATGAAAATCACTCTAACCTGACTAGATTGGGGTCTCTTTCGGTGCAAAGAGGTATTGTAAAAACACTAGAATCCAGAGGACGTTTATTTCAGTTCATCAACAATAACAATCTTGCAGAACCCTCTACACCCATCATTGTTAGTGGATTGCCAAGATCAGGGACAACATACCTCCTTGATCTTCTGCATTGTTCTGATGAATTGAGAGGGCCTCTAACTTGGGAAATATTTCAAATGATGCCGTTAGCTACTTCACCGTATCAACAAGCCTATAAGAAAATTAAAACAGAGGCTGAATTAGCGTTATTAAAAAGATTGGTACCTAAACTAAAGAATATTCATCCCATGAAAGCGGTTCTTCCTGAAGAGTGTCAATTGATTACAGCGTTGGATTTTAGGAGTATTAGTTTTTCTTATTCATCAAAGGTTCCAGAATATGCATCGTTCATTAACAACTGTGATTACTCATCAGCACTGCTTTGGCATAAACGTTTTTTACAAGCTTTAGAAACGACTTCTAAACCAAACTATTGGTTGCTAAAAGACCCTTGTCATATCCAACATATATCGGAAATTCTAAACACCTACCCAGAGGCTAAGTTTGTCTTTATCCATAGACATCCGAAAGACACAATTGCATCAATCAGCAGTTTATCAGCCCATTTACGATCAGCTTTTTCCAAATCGATTGATAAGCATGAAATAGGGCAAGGTGCCTTGTCATTTTGGGCAAAAGCTATTGAGAATTTTTTAGATCAACGAACATTAATCAATGAGTCAAATATGATTGATATTAACTTTAATGAGTTTATTAATAACCCTTTTGGTTTAACTGAAACTATCTTTAAAAAATTTAAACTTAATTTAGATGCTCACACTAGAGCGAAGATAGAGGCTTTTATCAATAAGTCCCAATTAAGGAAATCATCTCATCATTACAATCTTGATGATTTTGCTCTAACAACTGATCAAGTGAATCAGTCTTTCAAAAGCTATATTGAAACGTTTAGTCTTTAAGCCCGCAGGGAGGTTAAAAAATCAACTGGTGACACTTGATCTTCAATTGCCTCAACCAAAGCAGAGCCAACAATAACTCCATCAACAAGCGGTTCAAGCAATGCGACATCGCTACTGGACCTAACCCCAAAACCCGCACAAACTGGGATTGTTGTAAGCGCTTTAACGGTTTTAAGATAACCGGTCACTTCTTTTGGTAACCCGTCATTACCCCCTGTGACACCCTTCACTGTAACCGCATACAAAAAACCTGAACTTTTTGCTGCAATTTTTTTAATCCGATCTTCTGGGGTTGCTGGGGTGACCAATTGAATCATACCAAGGCCTGCTAGTTTCAATATTTCTCTTAGCTCTTCGCCTTCCTCAATAGGGAGGTCGGGGACTATAAAACCATCAACACCAGCATCTTTGGAGTCTTGAGCTAATTGAGTGTAGCCGTAAACATATAAAGGGTTTAAATAACTCATTAAAATGATAGGGGTGTTAATACTTATGGTTTTTAATTGATTGAGTATCCACCGAAGCCTTACTCCGCTTTCTATAGCTAGATGGCTAGAACGCTGAATAGTGACTCCGTCTGCCATTGGGTCTGAAAATGGAACCCCTATCTCTATGACATCTGCACAATCAGCTAATGCTTGAACTAGACTTAAAAAATCATCCTTATGTGGGTAGCCAGCTGTAATAAAAGGCACAATAGCCGGTCCTTTTTGTTTGGGGTTTCTGACCCTATCTTCAATTAACTCACTACCAAACATGTGTCATGACCTTTTTAATTATTAAACAACTTACTAAGCGTTGGCATATCCTTATCGCCCCTTCCAGATAAACCAATTAACACTGTTTTACTTGGATTTGCTTCTGCCCATTTTTTAGCACCAACGAACGCGTGGGCGCTCTCTAAAGCCGGTAATATGCCTTCCAACCCACAACATGCCCTAACCTGTTCTAGTGCTTCTCCATCTTCTGCTGAGGTATAACTTACTCTGCCTATAGATTGAAGAAAAGCATGTTCTGGACCTACTCCAGGGTAATCTAGGCCTGCTGATATTGAATGTGTTTCTTGGACTAAACCATCATCATCATGGAGTAACATGGAGTAAGTACCATGCAATATTCCAGGCTTTCCTGAAGCTAATGTGGCTGCATTGTCTCCTAGTTTTTGGCTCCTGCCGCCTGCCTCAACACCACATAAATCTACTGACTCATCCCCAAGAAAAGCATGGAAAATACCTATTGCGTTCGAACCACCACCAACACAAGCAAAAACAGCGTCTGGCAATCCTCCGGTTTGAGTAATAATTTGCTCCCTTGCCTCTTTGCCAATGATCGATTGTAATTCTCTAACTAAATAAGGATAAGGGTGTGGGCCTACCACTGAGCCCAAAATATAATAAGTATCATCTGGGCTGCCTACCCAATCTCTAAAAGCTTCATCCACAGCAGCTCTTAATGTTTGATCACCTGTGGTTACAGGAATTACTTCTGCACCAAGCTGTCGCATTCGATCAACATTGGGTGCTTGTCTTTCAATATCTATAGCGCCCATATAAACAACACAAGGTATACCTACTCTTGCGCAAGCTGCAGCAGAGGCCACGCCGTGTTGACCAGCTCCAGTTTCTGCAACGACTCGCTTAGCATTTAATTTTTTTGCAATTAATGCTTGCCCTAACGCATTGTTTATTTTGTGTGCGCCAGTGTGGGCAAGATCTTCTCGCTTCAAATACACCTCAACACCCCAAAGCTCGCTTAGTTTTTTTGCGTGTGTAAGCGCTGTAGGTCTTCCAGCCCATTGGTTTAACTCTGTTGAAAACTCACCCATAAAAGAGGCATTTGTTAACAATGTTTTTACCTTGTTATCCAAGTTTTTTAATGCCGGCATTAGGGTTTCTGGAGCATACTGGCCGCCAAAAATACCAAACCGACCCTGGGAATCAGGGAACTCCCCATCTAAAAGTTGTTGCAGTAGTTTTTTATTTTCTTGATTCATTGTTTACCCCTTCATCAAAGGCACGAACAATTCTAATAAATTCAATAATTTTTTGTTCGTTTTTGACTCCTCGATCTATTTCAACACCTGAGCTCACATCAACCCCAACCGGTCCTGTCTGTTTTAGTATCTTGTTAATATTCTCAGCGCATAACCCACCAGCGAGTATAATTTGCTTATTTTCACATGCTTCTCTAGCTCTTAAAATATTAACTAAATCGCCAACTCCGCTAACAGGACCTTCAAATAAGGCAAACGGGTTATCTTCTATAGAATTAATATTAAAACCCTCTTTGTCTCGGTACACTTTCAGCGCCTTTGCACCTCCCTTTAAATCAAGTACATTAAAATCCTCAGCGTCAGTCTGTATATAATCAAGTTTCACCTGGTCAAGCACTGTCTCAATCTCGCTCTGGGTTGGATGTAGCATTACTCCGACGGTTTCAATGCCTTCAGGGATGAATTGCTGGAGGTTATTTGCCTGCTCTGGTGTTATGTATCGAGGAGATGACGGAACAAACACGAAACCCAGCATGTCAGCCCCGTTTTGAGCTGCGGTCACCACAGAGGTTTCGTTATTTAACCCACATATTTTGATTAATGTTTTCATAGGGCTTGTTGGGCAATTATAGCTGCTTGTCTGAACTCTAATAACGTCTGAGCAGGATTGTTAGACTGCATTAATGTTGTCCCGATTAGAGCACCCTTATACCCCCAGTTCACTATTTTTCTAATATCACTTGGAACATTAATTCCACTTTCTGCAACACAAACCAAACCTTTGGGTAATGCTTCAGCTAGCTGCTCAAACCAAGAAAAGTTTACTTTGAGAGTTTTTAAATCCCTACAATTGACGCCCAACATTATAGAGCTTGGTTGATTGTTGAGTTTAGTAATTACACTGATACTCTGCTCCAACTCCTTTTTATTGAATGCTTCAACCAAAACAAACATGTGGTGCTTTTGTGCACGTTTGATCATGGTTTCCAATTGGCTATCAGATAAAATACCAGCAATTAATAAAACCCCTACTGCGCCAGCATAACAAGCTTCTGAGACTTGATAAGGGTGCACAAGAAAGTCCTTTCGCATAAATGGAGTATTTGGATATTGCTTGCTTAGTTGTGATAAATCATTAAGAGAGCCTAAAAATCTTGAGGGCTCAGTTAAGACAGAAATAATGTCTGCGCCCCCTGTAATGTAATGTTGAGCTTGATGGTGCAGATCAAAATTATCTGGTAATAATTCTCCAATAGACGGTGATGCTTTCTTGATCTCTGCAATAAACGTGAAGCCGTCTTTGTTTAATGGGAATGTTGTGTTGGGTTTGTTTATTCCACAGCGTTCAATTAATTGATGCTCGCTTATGCTTTGAGAGCTTGACTGGTACCTCTCACGACTCTTGCTTGCCATGGTTAACAAAAAATTGTCTGTTGATTTAGTCATCTATCGATAATGAGTTGATCATTTGGGTTGCTTTGCCGTTATCAATTGTTGATTTAGCCAACTCTATGCCTTCTTTTAAATTACTGACTGTATTAGAAACCTCCAAAGCTAGGCCAGCGCCCAGAACCAAAGCGTCTTTATGTGGGCCCTGATCTTTTTGGTTAAAGACATTGATTAGGGCCGCAGAATTCACCTTTGCGTCTCCGCCCTTTAGGTCATCCTCTGTGCACCTAGCAATGCCAAAATCTTTGGGGTCCCTTATGATGCGCTGAACATGATTAGGCTTCACATCATATAGCTCGAATTCTCCTACTGGGGTTGGCTCGTCCCAACCATTTAACCCGTGCACAATAAATGCTCGGTCAATACTCATGCCAGATAAAGCCTCCGCCATGAGTTTTGCCATTGAGGAGCTAAAAGCACCGAGTAAATAAAAATTAGGTTGTGCAGGATTTGTTAGTGGTCCCAATATATTAAAAACGGTTCTAATGCCTAATGATTGACGAATGGGAGCAACATGTTTCATTGCTGGATGAAAAAATGGTGCAAACAAAAAGACAAACCCATGGTCTTTGAG
>CAUZCF010000071.1:0-5323 GCA_963578425.1 Gammaproteobacteria bacterium
GTTGGAGTTGTGGCTGCAATCACACCTTGGAATTTTCCCTCAGCAATGCTGGCAAGAAAAGTTGGTCCTGCGCTTGCAGCGGGCTGCTCACTTGTATGTAAACCAGCAAAGCAGACTCCTTTTTCAGCGTTGGCCTTTGCCTATTTGGCAGAGGAAGCAGGCTTACCCAAAGGATTATTAAATGTAGTAACCGGCAATGCTCAGACCATTGGTAAAGCATTAACAGACAGTGATCTGGTCCGCAAATTGACGTTTACTGGGTCAACAGAGATAGGAAAAATGCTTCTAAAAGAGTGTGCAAAAACAGTGAAAAGAGTGTCTATGGAACTGGGGGGGCACGCTCCGTTTATCGTTTTTGAAGACGCAGATATAGAGGCTGCTATTGCAGGAGCAATTGCGGCAAAATATAGAAACACAGGCCAGACCTGTGTTTGTGCTAATCGAATATATGTTCACCAAGATGTTTATGAACAATTTTCTGAGGGGTTTGTTAAAGAAGCTGGGAAACTTCAAACAGGCCAAGGCTTTGACCCTTTAGCAGATCAAGGCCCTCTTATTGATGAAGCTGCCTTAGCCAAAGTTGAAGAGCATGTTGCAGATGCAAAAAACCATGGGGGAGAAGTTATTCTAGGCGGTCATCCTCATGAGCTTGGAGGGTTGTTTTATGAGCCCACTGTTATCAAGAATGCTAATGATGAAATGCTCGTGTCATATGAGGAAACATTTGGACCAGTAGCGCCTTTATTTTCGTTTTCAACAGAAGAGGAAGTGATAGAGAGGGCAAATAACACACCTTTTGGCCTTGCCTCATATTTCTACACTCGTGATTTAGCAAAAAGTTGGAGGGTTTCTGAACAGCTTGAATACGGAATAGTTGGCTTGAACACCGGAATTATTTCTACTGAAATGGCTCCCTTTGGTGGTGTTAAGGAATCGGGCATGGGCAGAGAGGGTTCAAAATATGGAATAGATGATTATTTAGAAATAAAATACATCTCTCTGGCTGGCATAGAAGAATAATTGTAATTAATATCCCCCCCTGTATTATTCAGCAATACTGAAACCACTCCTATGCAAGACGATACCCCTAAACTCACTAAAGGCCCCCCTTCAAAAGCCATAATTTCAATGATGGTGCCAATGGTTATTGGTTTATTTGTCATTATTGGAAACGGGCTAGTTGACGCTTATTTTATAGGTCAGCTGGGGTATGCTCAATTAGCTGCTGTGAGTTATGCTTTTCCTGTTTGGTTTGTTTTAGGCGGTATTGTGATGGGCCTAGGGATTGGCACTGCCTCGTTGGCTTCAAGGGCAATTGGATCAGGAAACAAAGAGGTTGTTAGAGAGATTGCAACCCACGCAATGATTCTGTCTATTGTAGTAGGAATTATTGTAATAACTGTTGGTTTGTCTTCAATTGATGTGGTTTTTGGATTATTAGGTGCTAATGAAGAAACAATGCCTTATGTAAGGGAGTATATGGAGATCTACTATTGGGGTGGGATTTTTATGGCGGTTCCTATGATAGGCAACTCTGTAATGAGAGCATCTGGTGATGCCACCACACCTTCTATTTTAATGGCTTCTTCAGCAATTGTTAATGCGTTGTTGGATCCGATACTGATCTTTGGATGGTTTGGCTTTCCTGCTATGGGCGTTAGAGGTGCGGCATTAGCAAGTGTTCTTTCTAATGTTTTATTTTTAATAGCAGCATTATGCATTCTCATTTTTCGAGATAACTTAATACAATTTGCTAACCATAGCTTGAAGTCAATTGTTGAATCTTGGAAAAAAATTCTTCATGTTGGCTTGCCGGCTATAGCCAGCAACCTTATTGTTCCATTATCAACCGCTCTGGTTACAGCGCTTATAAGCAGTTATGGTCAAACAGCTGTTGCCGCGTATGGGTTAGCTGGCCGACTAGAGGCTTTTATTATTGTCATTTTAATGGCTCTGGGGGGAGCAATCGCTCCTTATGTTGGGCAAAACTTTGGAGCAAAAAGATTTGACCGCTTGGAAGAGGGGTTTAAGTTCTCTATGAGGTTTATATTAGTTTATTCAGTTTTCTGTATTGTATTCTTATATTTCTCGGCTGAATTTTTCTTAGGCTTTTTTACCGCTGACCCTGAGGTTATTAAAATAGCTAAAATGCAATTGCTTTATTGCCCATGGGGTTATGGCTTTCTTGGTGTAGCTGCTATTTGTAATGGCTCATTTAATGCTTTTGGTAAACCCATGCCTGCCATGACAATTTCAATTGCCAGGACATTAGTTGTTTATGTTCCGATGGCTTATTTATTTGCTTCATTCATTGGTATTAGGGGGATTTTTGTAGCTCAAGTGGTTGCGAATATTCTCGCTGGAATAGCTGGAATAATTTGGTATAGATTGCTTTTTAGACAACTATCAAACCAAAACACATAGCATAGATTAATCTACTCCTTGGAGCTGCTTAATAATACCTTCATCTTCAAGTGTTGAGATATCTTGAGTAATCTCCTCGCCTCTTGCAATTGCTCTGAGTAGACGCCTCATAATTTTCCCTGATCTAGTCTTGGGAAGATTCTCTGAATATCTAATATCATCGGGTTTTGCAATGGGGCCAACTTGCTCAGCAACCCAATTTCTTAATTCTTTTGTTACCTTAGACTCTTCATCCTCAGTGGGTCGCTCACCTTTGGTGACAACAAAAGCAAAAATTCCCTCGCCTTTTATATCATGTGGCTTGCCTACCACTGCAGCCTCAACAACATTGGGGTGCGAAACCAATGCAGATTCTACTTCCATTGTTCCTAGGCGATGACCTGAAACATTTAAGACATCATCTATTCTCCCCATAATCCAAAAAAACTTATCTTCGTCTTGATTGGCGCTGTCCCCAGCAACATAGAGCCTATTGTTGAATTTTGCCCAATATGTTTCGATGTATCGATCGTTGTCGCCCCAAATCGTTCTTAACATTGAAGGCCATGGTTTTGTTACGACCAAATAACCACCTTTGTTAGGTTGGTCAACCGTGTTGCCCATATCATCAACAATGTCCATCATAATTCCTGGTAAGGACTGTGTGCATGACCCGGGTTTAGTTGAAATGACTCCAGGCAACGGGCTAATCATGGCTGCTCCTGTTTCAGTTTGCCACCAAGTATCTACGATCGGACATTTTCCTTTACCAATTACTGAGTGATACCACATCCATGCTTCTGGATTAATGGGTTCACCAACAGTTCCCAGTAGTCTAAGTGTGGATAAATCATATTGGTTTGGAATATTATCGCCAAACTTCATTAACGCTCTAATTGCAGTTGGTGCTGTGTAAAATAGTGTGACCTTATGTCGCTCACAGATCTCCCAAAGCCGTCCAGGATGAGGGTAAGTTGGAGCCCCTTCATAAATTAAAATAGTTGCCCCAGCTGCTAAGGGTCCATACGCAACATAGGTATGGCCTGTAATCCAACCCACATCAGCTGTACACCAAAAAACATCCGAATCTTTGATATCAAAAATCCATTGGAATGTAGTTTTTGCGTGTAACAAATAACCCCCTGACGAATGCTGTATCCCTTTTGGTTTTCCTGTTGAGCCTGAGGTATAGAGGATAAATAAAGGGTGTTCTGAATTTAATGCTAGGGCTTTTGACTCTCTGTCTTGGTCTTTAGTGAGGTCATGCCACCATATATCTCTTTGGGTGGACATATTGATAGGCTCACCTGTTCTTTGGAACACCACCACATTTTTAACCGGAGTTTCCCAACCCTCTAATGCTTTATCAGTGGAGTCTTTTAATGGAATTATTTTACCCCCACGAAAGGCCCCATCTGCAGTAATAACAACTTTAGCTGCGGCATCTTCAATACGATCCTTCAGGGCATTGGATGAGAAACCACCAAAAACAACTGAGTGCACTGCGCCAATTCGTGCGCACGCCTGCATTGCTATAACTGCCTCAGGCACCATTGGCATATATATAACCACCCTATCCAAGGCCTTAACCCCAAGATCTAACAAGCCATTAGAAAGCTTTGAAACTTCATCTAACAACTCTTGATATGTAATGGTTGTTGTCTCTCCATTTTCAGCCTCAAAAATGATCGCTTTTTTGTTTGGAAATTTTTGTGCGTTCAAGTCGAGACAATTATAGGAAACATTAATTTCTCCATCAGTAAACCATTGATAGTTTGGTGCGTTTGTATCATCTAAGACAGTAGAAAAATCCTTAAACCAATAAAGATTCTCTTGTGCCAGTTTTGCCCAATACCCTTGATAATCTTCTTCCGCATGTTTTTTTAATGCTTCCAGTTCTGTTGGGGTAATATTTGCTTGCTGGCTAAAAGTTTCTGATGGAGAGAATTGTCGCTTTTCGTTTAAAATAGACTCAATGGTTTTTTCACTCATAATCGCTAGCAATCTCTCTGATTAGATTAGGAAATCTTGGTTTTCTTTTCTAAACCAATGCGATGGTGAATTGGACTTGATTTGGATATATAACCTAATAAAAAATCCATTTGATCTGCAAGAATATTTCTTCCTTGAAGATAAATATATTCTGCATAATTAGGCACAAAAGGTATTGCTAAAAGCTTTATCTTTGCTTGTTCAGGAGTTCTTCCCCCTTTGTGATGATTGCACCTTTTACATGCAGAAACGACATTCTTCCAATGATCCCACCCACCCTGGCTAATAGGTGTAATGTGGTCGCGTGTTAGCTCTCTTTTGTTGAAGCGATCACCACAATACATGCATAAATACCCGTCTCGTTTGAACAATGTTTGGTTATTTAAAGGAGGGGTGTATCGACTCATTTTTTCTTGAAAATGCTTTGTTCTTCCATATGTAGCAATAATAGAATTCACTGTGATCGAGCTTCGCTCTCCTGAGGCTGAGTTAGTCCCTCCATATATCGTATAAAGATCATTGCCCAACGTGTACACCACTTGATCGACTGCATAGAGTTTCACGGCTTCTTTGTAGTCTACCCACTCTAATGGTAACCCTGTTGTGTCTATTCTTAATGAATGATTGTAGTAACCCATAATCTTTTGTCTTTGTTATCTAGAGACAGTATTAAACAATTTTTACAAAAATTAAATTGATAAAAAGCTCTTTTTAACAGGGGTGTTTAATATGCAGCTTAAGAAGCCTAACTCTTAAACTCAGAAACTAATGCTGTAATAGAGTCCTTAGCATCCCCAAAAAGCATTCGGGTATTGGTTTTAAAAAATAAAGGGTTTTCAATGCCAGCAAAACCTGAGGCCATTGACCTTTTAAGAACAAAGGTTGTAATTGCTTTATCTACATCAATTATTGGCATTCCATATATTGG
>CAUZCF010000072.1:0-5275 GCA_963578425.1 Gammaproteobacteria bacterium
AAAAAAATTGTTGAAGAGCTCGAACAAGTAGGCATTGATGCCATCGTCATGGATTTACGTGGCAATTCTGGTGGCCTACTAGATGAAGCAACTGCGTTAACAGGTTTATTCATTGATAATGGTCCGATTGTCCAACTTAAAGACATGGACAATAACATAGAAATCCTTGATGACCCATATCCGGGAATGGTTTACAACGGTCCAATGGTAATAATGATTGACAGATACAGCGCCTCTGCATCTGAAATATTTGCTGGTGCAATGCAAGACTATCAAAGAGGCATTGTTATAGGTCAAAAAACATTCGGTAAAGGCACAGTACAAAACCTTTACCCACTTGATAGATATTCAAGGTATCAATCGAAGAAAGGCTTTGGACAATTAACATTAACGATTGCTAAATATTATCGAGTAACTGGGTCGGGAACACAAAATATAGGAGTAATACCCGATATTGAATTACCATCGTTTATTAACGCAGAAGTCATTGGCGAAGAAACAAAATCTAATACTCTACCTTGGGATCAAATTGTAAAATTAGATTTTGAAACTCAACATCAACTCAGTTCAGTTTTAAGTGTTGTTGAAGACAGCTTTTTATCTAGAAAAGAAAATAATTTAGCACTGAAGTTCTTGATTGAAGACATTGATGATTTTAATGATGATCAACAAGTTAGTATTGTTTCATTAAATATAGATCAAAGAAAAAATGATCGTAATTCTAGAAATCTAAAAAATAAAGAACGGAGAGAGAAAAGACTGAAAGAGTTAGGTTATACAGACGATCAATCATTTGATGATTTTAGGTCGAATACTATCTTAAATGAAATTTATCTTATGGTGGCAGATCTTATTGAATCATGGGATGCAAATAACACAAATCAGGTTCCAGAAAAAACTTCTTAAATTATTGTTAGAAAAGTCTAATTAGTTTTTGGCCAGTTTTGATGATGTAAGTCAATTTGAAACGAGTGTTTGTGAACTACTTCTGTATGTTGATGCTCATGTTCATGAGTTATTTTCTTAGTATTTTCATGATGTTTATGATGATCATCATGATTGTGAGTGTGCGTATGAGACATACTTTGATGTTTATGTATTAAAATATTATCAGGTTCTTCATCAGGCCAGAATAAGACACTGTATATATAACAAAAAGCTACTATGCATCCAAAAAATGTAGCGGTAAATCCAAATCCAAATAAGAAGACTAATTCTCCAGCAGCCAGATACCCTATTAACCAACATAAATGTGTAAGAGAGAATTGAGCTGAAAAATAGGCGGCTCTATCTTTAGGATTAGCAGACATATTAACAATTTTTCCAGAAGGAATTTGTGATAGTGACAACCCTGCCCCAATTAAAAACCAAGCCGATAAAGCATAAATAAATGATGGTTCAATGGACATATAAAACAGGCTAACCGATAGAATTATAATGCCTAATTGAGTGATTGTTTTATCATTCATTGTATTGGCCAGCTTTGGATATAAAAAAGCCATCAACATCGATCCAAAACCAGAAAAAGCAAATAAAAGTGCTAGGCTTGAATCTGGTTCACCTAGATAATCTTTTACGTAAATAACCGTATTAACTATCACCATTGAACTCGCTACAGCAATTCCAATATAAATGACAAGCAATGATCTAAGTCTTGGTGTTTTGAAATATGCTTTCATTCCATATGAAATCTCATTTAACATATTTCCACTTCGTTCAACATATTTAGCTTTAGGCAGAAATGTGAATAAGATAATCACGGCTGAAATGAAAAAGGCCACTGAATTAAAAACAAATAATCCTGTATAAGAAAAAAATAATAGACCTATACCAGCTAATGTTGGGCTCAATATATTTTCTAAATCATATGCTATTCTTGAATACGCTAAAGCTTTTCCATATTGCTCGTCATCATCAAGAATGTCTGGAATGATAGCTTGGAACACTGGTTTAAAACCAGCAGAAAAAAGGTTTAGAAGGAAAATAAGTAAATAAATATGCCATATTTCAGATACAAAAGGCATTAACAGAACAATTAACGCTCTCAAAAGATCCATCGAAATCATAAATTTTTTTCGTGATAATCGATGAACAATTCCTCCAATAATTGGAGCAAAAAACACATAAGCAATCATTTTAATGGCTAAGGCAATACCCAGAACCCTTCCGGCTTCACCACCAGCCATATTATAGGCTAACAAGGCCAATGCGATTGTGGATAAGCCTGTGCCCACTAAAGCAATAATTTGAGCTGCAAATAACTTTGTAAAAGATAAATTAGATAATGGATTAGTGGTCATAAATTGATTAAATGATATTCAGAGTTTAGGAGTTTTTTTAACCATTGATTTAAGAATGTTGACTTTATTAGTTTATTTTCAGTATTAGTTTTGTTGAGTATTTTTTTTGAAATCCCACTTTTCATATTAATTTCATGATTCGGTTCATAATTAATATCATAAATCTCTAGCAGCTTGGCATCCAAGTATAGTTTCATACGAAATTGGTGAGGTGTGTTATAAATATTTTTATGCTCACCTATTACTCCTTCTTCAATTCTCATTGAGCAGTGTAAAGTGTATTTTGATATATTTTCAATAAAGACGAAAACTGAGGGTAAATTATTATTTAACTTTAGAATGTAATGATTAGCCCCATACTGTTTTATAGTGCTTGGTTTGATCCCTGCAGGTTTTAGAACCAACTTATAAAAAATTTGATAGTTGTCTTCATAAACAGTTTGGAGTCGATCTGCTAAATAAATAGGATTTTCATTCGTTTTTATAAAACGTTTACTGTTTTTAATTATCACTTAAATATTCACTTCAAGTATTTCTATTATTATTCCATAATATAATCAAACTTAATTTATTGAAAGGAGGATAACAATATGACGATAGCCCTTTATTGTGTTGTGTTTGGTTTACTAATTCCTTTAGTTCTTGCTAGCATTTCGAAGAAGAACAGTGATGCTCACTATAGCAATGAGTCACCAAGAGATCATATAACCCAACTCAGTGGAAAAGCAAAGAATGCTTATAATGCAGAACAAAATCATTACGAAACCTTTCCTATGTTTGCAATCGCTGTTGTTGTAGCTCATTGGTTAAATCATGATCAGTCAATAATTGACTTATTAGCTATTACTTTCATTATTGCTAGAGTATTACATGCAATATTTTATATAACTAATAATGGATCCTTAAGAAGTCTTTCTTTCATGATTGGGTTAGCTTGCACCATAGCATTATTTTTTGCTGGATAGTGCTCAGTCATCTTTTTTTAAAAAATGATTCCGATAATGTCTTAGTTCATAGATTGAGTCATAAACGTCATCTCTAGCTTGATGATTGGACTGTTTAACATAGGATCTTGCAATATCTGGAGCCCACAGTTGGGACGTTATCTTAATTGATGTCACATCAAGATTACGGTATTGAAAATGATCCTCTAATCCAGGCATTAATCTAGCAAGAAAACGTCTATCTTGGCATATTGAGTTACCACACATTGGAGCCTCTTTCTTGTTTGTCAATTTTTCAAGAAAATCGAGTGTTTGTGATTCTGCTTCCTCAATTGTGGTTTTAGAATGTCGAATTCGATCAAGCAGGCCAGATTCAGAATGTGTTCTCTTATTCCAATCGTCCATGTTAGCTAAAGTTTCATCTTCTTGATGTATAGCAAGATTTGGACCTTCAGCAATTATTTCCAGATCAGAATCAGTAACCACTGTTGCAATCTCTATAATGGTGTCATTTTGTGTATCAAGACCAGTCATTTCAAGGTCAATCCAGATTAATCTTTTCGATGAGGTAGCCATATAAAATAATTCTAACAGAGTTATAAATGTATAATCATGAAACTTTGATTAAACAAGATGACAATTTAGCATTGATCACAGAATTGCATGGCAATCGTGGTTTATTATGGAATGATGCCATTGGATTTATTCCTTTTATAACAAAAAAACAACATCAAGGATTAGTCGTTGGAGACTTTGTAAACTATCAACCGCTTGATGATAATTCCGTGGTTATAGACAACATTAAACAACCATTTAATAAAATGGAGCGGCTTAATAAAAGAGGTGTAAAACAAAGCATTGTCAATAATCTAACTCAGATAATATTGGTGGTCTCACCAGAACCTAAACCTAATTACTTATTGATTGATAAATTTATCCTTATATCGGAACTTATGAAGTGCCAGCTAACGATTGTATTAAATAAAATAGACTTATCAGTCACGAAGATTGAACATGAACTGAATCTCTACACTGGCTTAGGTTATGAGCTTATTAAGATCTCTGCAAAAACAAAAATAAATGAAATAAACTTAACAAGAAAACTCCAAGATCATCGATCAGTTTTAGTGGGTCAATCTGGAGTCGGAAAATCAACAATAACTAATTTACTGTTGTCATCAAATAAAATTAAAACCAGATCACTTTCAACTAAATCAAAAAAAGGCAAGCACACCACCACCGCCACAAAAATTCACCTGTTGAATATGAACACCTTTTTAACTGACACACCAGGCATAGAAAACCTTCATCCTAATATTCATTCAATTAATGATATTCAAAAAGGATTTGTGGAGATATATCAGGACAACTTTAAATGTAAATACCGTGACTGTTCTCATTTAAATGAACCCTCATGCCAAGTTAAAGAAAACGTCAGTTTGGATAATATTTCAGAACAACGCTACGAGAACTATAAAAAATTAATAAGCACTTATCTCTAATTTAACGATTGATAGGATTTCTATTATTAAGAGCTTGGATTAATGTGTTTGAGTCGACATACTCTAATTCACCGCCCATAGGCACACCATAAGCAATTCTAGACGACTTAATGTTCTCAGATTCAAGCAGTGAAGCAATATAAGCAACGGTAGCCTCCCCTTCAACTGTTGGGCTAACTGCCAGAATTACCTCTCTAACATTACTTTGTTGTAAAAAATTAATGAAAAGATCAATTTTAAGCTCTTCTGGACCGATCCCATCAATGGGTGATAACCGCCCCATCAGAACAAAATATTTTCCCTTGAATTCCATGGTATTTTCAATAGCAATCAAATCAGCTGGGGTTTCAACGATACATATAATTCCACTATCTCTGTTGTCATCTGTGCATATACCGCAGGTTTGTTCTTCTGTGTACATTCTGCATTGATCACATTCCTTAATTGATTGAAATGACTTCTGAATCGAATCAGCAAGAAACTGGGCTTTATTATCGTTTTCCTTTAGTAAATAAAAAACAATTCTTTG
>CAUZCF010000073.1:0-5227 GCA_963578425.1 Gammaproteobacteria bacterium
CTGACATAGATGAAAATGGTAAAGTAACAATCAAAGCTCTGAGACCAACGACAGTAGCTAAGAACTAGGAAAATGTTTGAAAATAACGTGACTGAATACACTGTTTATGCAATCGGTGCACCGATTGTTATTGCATTAATACTTATTGAAGGTCTTATCTCCTCTTCTAAAAAACTGGGTTACTACAAACATGGTGACTCTATGGGAACAATTGGTTTAATTGTTGGTAATGTCATAGTTAATTTGCTTACTAAAACCTCCATACTTGGCTTTTATTTATTTTTATATCAATTCAGACTCTTTGATATATCCACTGAGTCACTATGGATACAAATTATATTAACCCTGATAGTAATTGATTTTGTTTATTATTGGTTTCATCGAACTTCACATCGCGTACGTTTCTTCTGGGGCATTCACATGAATCACCATTCTAGTGAAGAAATGAACTTTCTTGTGTCTCTTAGACAGGCTTGGTTTAACCCGTTGTTCAGGTTGCCTTTCTTTTTTATTCTTCCACTCATAGGTTTTGATCCTTTGCTCACATTTGTAGTAGGAGCTGCATCAACTCTGTGGGCTGTAATCCAACACACACAAACTATAGGGAAGCTTGGGCCTCTAGAATGGTTCATGGTTACCCCTTCAGCACACCGAGTTCATCATGGCGTTAACGTAGAATATTTGAATAAAAATTTTGGTAATCTTTTTATTGTATGGGATCGTATTTTCGGGACTTATGCCGAAGAAAAAGAGGAAGTTATTTTTGGCCTAACTAATAATGTTAAAACCTTTAATCCCTTTAGAATAACTGCTTTTAGTTGGATCCAATTTGTTAATGATTTTAAAGCATCAAATAATCTTAGTGATAAATTCATGTCTTTCTTTGGTTCGCCTGAATGGAGTCCTAGGTCTAACTAACTAATAGTGTAGTTTTATATTGAGGTTATGAAAAAAATTCTGATTCTATTGTTAGCAGTCATAGTCACGATGTTTATTTTTTTTCTTTTGAGTATCCTCGTTCCGTATGTAGTAGATTATATTACTGAAATTTTATCGAGATAAAAAATTAATAGAAGCAGTAAATAATGTTTAAAAAGATATACTTGAATTTTAAAAAACTAGGCCTATATTTATTGTCGTATCGGTAATTATATAAAACGTAAATCTGGAGAAAAATATGAGTTTTACAAATAAGAAGTGGATTTTAAAAACCAGGCCAAAAGGTTTGGTTGAAGCATCAAATTTCGAGTTGATCGAAGAAGCTGTGCCTGAATTAAATGACGGCGATATATTGATACAAACAGAATACCTGTCGGTGGATCCTACTCAAAGAATGTGGCTTACAGATGTGCCAGGTTATCTTCCACCAATACAAATTGATGAATTAATTCGATCAGGTGGAATGGGCAGAGTCATACAATCCAAGAATCCAAATTTTAAAGAAGGTGACTTGGTTAGTGGATTTGTTGGTTGGCAAACACACCTAATATCTGATGGAAAAGGGTTTAGAGTCATACCAGAACTCCTCCCAATTCCCACGATGTTGAATGTTCTTGGGTTAACTGGCGTCACTGCCTACTTTGGATTGCTTGATATTGGTGAACCGAAAGAAGGCGAAACTGTGTTGGTTTCAGGAGCATCTGGAGCAACTGGCTCAGTGGTTGCACAGATTGCAAAAATTAAGGGCTGTAATGTAATTGGAATTGCTGGCGGTGAGGAAAAATGTGGTTGGCTTGAAGATTGTGGCCTTGATCATGTGATTGATTATAAAAACACCAAAGCAACTAAAGAATTGAAGAAAATTGCAAGTGCGGGTATTGATATCTATTTTGATAATGTTGGTGGTCCATTGCTTGAAGCGGTCTTATATCAAATTAACCAAAAAGCTAGAATTATCATATGTGGCTCAATTTCAAATTATACTGGTGAAAATTTGCCAGTTGGTCCTAGGAACCTAAGTAGTTTGATTGTTAATCGGGCAAAAATGGAAGGTTTCTTAGTGTTAGATTATTTTGATAGGATGGATGAAGCGATACAAGAACTTTCAAAATGGTTGATGGAGGGTAAAATCAAACATCGAGAAGACATTCAAGAGGGAATTGAAAATTGTCCCAAAACACTCAATCGTCTTTTTACCGGTGAAAATAAAGGTAAACAAATTTTAAAGATATAAATGAAGAGATTTTACCTCTCAATATTTTTATTTTTTTTGATTACATCTAACGTGAAAGCTCAGTCGAAAGTACCCTTTGTACCAGATGACTTTGAGGTTCCATTGACTATTGTAACTAATGAGTACAGATTGCGAATGTTGTCTATCGATGATGTTGAAATAGATTATGAAGCAGTGATGGCTAGCGCTGATCATGTAAGTCAAGTCTGGCCAGATAGTGATTGGCCAGAGGGGCTAACTTTGCAGCAAAATCTAATTGATTTAGCTTGGCATCAAAAAGAATTTCAAAGGAAAACATCTTTTGCATACACGATGGTCACATTAGATGAAAAGAAAGTTATTGGTTGCGTCTATTTTTATCCTACAAGTAAAAATGGATATGATACTGAAGTTTTCATGTGGGTCAGGGAGAGCGAACTAAGTACTGGTCTAGATTCTAGATTATTCGAGACCGTTAAGGTATGGTTGAAAGATGATTGGCCATTTAAGAATCCCGCTTTCCCCGGAAGAATAATTTCTTGGAAAGATTGGGAGAAACTACCTCAAACAATAAATGAAAGAGCTTTTTAAACGATTCATTGATCATGATATTTCTCGCAGAGATTTTGCTAAGAAGCTTTTAGCAATAGGCTTCAGTCAAGTTGCTGTAAACTCATTAATAACCTCTGTCGCTGAAGCTCGCGATGCGATTCCTAGAGAGGGGAAAAACATTGTGGGTAATGGAGCAGATATTCTAGCTGAATCACTAAGAGCTGCAAATGTAGAATACATTTTCGGCACTAGTGCTACTGGCATGAGTCCATTCTTTGATGCACTAACATTGAATAATGACATGCAGTACATCGCTTCGATAGCAGAATCACAAGCGACATCAATGGCGCACGGTTATGAGCTAATTACAGGAAAAACTTCAATACTTTTTCTTCCAGGTGTGGCCATTCCTAGTGCCATGAATAATTTATACAATGCTTGGAAAGATCGATCATCAATAGCAGTTTTATCAGATGGTTCGAGTTCTAACTTTGCTGGGAGAAATGGGTTTCAACAAATGGATGATTGGCTGGAAACTATGACCCAGTTTACTAAGTGGCGCTGGCAAGTTGATAACCCTTCACAGATTAGCGAAATGTTAAGACGAACAATTAAGCTCTCAGAAACACCACCTGGTGGACCTGTATATTTAAGATTTCCTGGTACGTTGTTAAACAAAGCTAACATTAAGCAAACTATTTACCCTCAAAGTAAATTTAAGATTCCCATGGATCTTCAGCCAAAAGCAGAGTTAATCGAAGCCACGGCAAAAGCTTTAATTGAATCAAAGTCACCTATGATCTGTGTAGGCCATGAGGTAACTCGAGCTAAAGCAAATAAACATGTTGTTAATTTATCAGAACTTTTAGGCATAAAAATGACTCAAGGTTATAGTGTTTATGGTGACATTCCATTCAAACATGAGTCTTTTGTTGGCTTTTATGGCATGGGTGTTCCAAGGGGGCTTCCAGGAACAGATGTTTTTCTGAATCTTGGTGCCCCTATGCCAGACCCTACAATCTTTACTGCACCAGTACCAAGAAAAGCAAAAGTTATCCATGCCAGGATAGAATTTGATGATATTGCTAATACTTACCCTACAGATATTGCAATTGTTGCTGGTATGAAAGAAACAGTTATTGCTATAGAAGAAGCAGTTAAATCACTTGTAACGAAAGACAAACTCAATAAAATTCGTGAACAACGATTAGCAGAAACAAATCAGATTAATAAAAAATTCGAAGCCAGAAAAGAAAGGAATGCTAAAACCCACTGGAATTCGAGTCCAATTTCATGGCAGAGAGCATCTTATGAGATTGATAAACAATTGGATAAAAATGCCATCATCGTTTCTGAATTAGACACTAGAACCCCCTTTGAATGGATGGATTTAGGTCCTAATAGGAAATCGCTTATTGGTGGCACAACAGGCTTTGCATTAGGTTGGGGTATTGGAGCTTCTTTGGGAGTTAAGATTGGTGAACCAAACCGGCAAGTTACTTGTTTAGTGGGTGATGGCGCAATGTTATTTGGACAAATTGAGTCCCTATGGTCTGCTTCAAGATATGATATTCCTGTGAATATAATTGTCTTTAATAATCTGAGTTATGATGGAGAAAGAAACAGGATTTACATGAATTCTCCATTGATAAGAAAACAAGAAACTAGAGATCTTTGGAAAGACATTAGCTGCTATTTAGGAAGCCCCAATGTCGACTTTGTTGGTCTGGCTAATAGCTTTGATATCAAAGCTTCTCAGGCAAACACTCCAGAGGAATTGATTGAGTCACTAAAACATGCAAATAAGGTCACTAGAGATGGGCGACCTTATCTAATTGATTTAAGAGTTATGCAACTAGATCTTGCTAAAAAGCCAACCACACAAACATGGTATCCTGATATTTCAATTGCTGAAAAAAGAATCATAAAAGTTTAAATATTTCCTGATTTCCAGATCTTTTATAACAAAAATTTAATTGAAGTTTGCTAAGCTATTACTTCATAAAAAAAGAGAGAGAAACATGAAAAAATTAATAATTCTATTTTCATTATTTATTGTTTCACCCATTTGGGCTGATGGCCATTTATCTTCTGAAAATGAAGTAATGCAATTAGTCTTAGACCATTGGGAAGCAAGAGATAATAATGATTTTGCAGCACAAGCTGATCTCATGAGTCAATCAGGAACTTATAATGCTAATTCAGATGGAAGCTTCTTTAGGTTCAGCGAAAATAACACAGCAGCAGATATAGAAAACAATATGGGTGGTCAAAACTCAAGTCTGAATGTCAACTATCCAGAAACTATTGAGTTATCTAGTGGTGTTGTTTTAGCTAGGTATTATCTTGAAGGAGTTATATCTGATAAATCTGGAACAGTAAATAATTACCGTACAAGAGTCACTCATATTTGGGTGAAAGAAAAAGCTGGTTGGAAAACAAAATCATGGCACTTTTCACCTCTTCATGACGGAGGTCGACACGTTACATCTGCCTCAGACTTTGAGGAAGATTGAACAATAG
>CAUZCF010000074.1:0-5207 GCA_963578425.1 Gammaproteobacteria bacterium
AATAGAGACTTACCCAACATTAATCTACAAATACTTTTTATCACTCTTGACCCAGAGCGTGATTCTACAGACCGATTGAGTGAGTATCTTGGATTTTTTAATTCATCTATGATTGGCTTAACAGGCGATATAAGCAAAATAGTTGAATTAACCTCAAATCTTAGTGTGTTCTTTCAAAGAATAAATAAGGAAGATGGATATGATTTTAATCATACAGCTTCAATTTTTTTAATGAATCCAAATGCCCAACTAAAAGCTTCTTTTAGCCCGGCAAGTTCAATTGATATGCTGAATGAAGATATAAAAACAGTTATAAAAAAATCTAATTAATCTCTTAATTTAACTGCCGTGCCAGACGCCACAAGAAATAACATGCCTTTACCTTTACCAGAAAATTCTTGGTAATCTAGATCAACACCAATAACCGCATCGGCACCTAATTCATATGCTTCTATCTTGAGTTCTCTTAAACAAGTTTGACGTGAGTCTCTTAGAACTTTTTGACTTGCTACACTCCTACCGCCAAAAATATCTCTAATTCCAGCAAATAAATCTCTGAATATATTCATGCCAAAGACACATTCAGCAGTGATAATATCCATTTCATAATCAATCTCTTTGTTAGCCACTGTTGGAGCAGTGGTTATAATAATTCTCTCAAGGTCACTATCTAAAATGTCGTTCATTTTTTAACTCCTAAGTATCAGATATTTGTAGCTTTTAAAGCATACTCCCAAACAAAGTCTATAACCTCTGGATCATAGGAGAGCTCTGATGCATCTTTTGTTTCACCATGCTCCCAGTACAAACCTGTCCTACCAGTATATTTTGATTCAGAAGCCATAACAATATGGTTCAAAGCACCCCTCTCAGCAGACTGTAAAAAAGGCTTAATTAATTTTACAAAAAAGCCATGCATACCTCGCATATGTCTGTGAATATTTGTGTTGATAAAATAACCAGGTGAAACCGCATAAACATCAACGCTTGTTTCTTTTAGTTGTTCTGATAATTTAAATGAAAAGGCATTTAGGCAGAGCTTTGATCTTGCATAAGCTTGAAAACCCATTGAATGATTAATATTTTCCCAACCGGTTTCAAAATTCATTGATTGGAAATTAATATCCTTAACCATTTTATGACCATCAGATGAAATATTAATAATTCTAGAATGTTGCCGTTTCTTCAATAGATCCAATAGAAGATGGGACAATAGAAAGGGTGCTAGAAAGTTTGTTGCCATGGTCATTTCATGGCCATCCACACTTTCCCTTCTGGATGACTCGGTAATACCGGCATTATTTATTAGAACATCCAAATGAGGATAGCGAGCATAGATATTTTCTGATAAATTTCTTACATTAGTAAAAGAAGATAAATCACAATCAATGTATTCAACTGCTTGATTGCCAGTGTCCTGAATAATTTCATCTTTTGCTAAAACCCCATTCTCTGTATCAAAATCAACAAGTATGAGATTAGCACCTTTCTCTGCAAGTGCCTTTGCGGCAATTCTACCCATACCACTAGCTGTACCGGTAACTAAACAAGTTTTACCTTTCATCAAATGCTAATTTAGCATACTTGGATCCATGCCAATACTTTGCATTTGATCGATAACCACAGATTTGGTAATTTGTTCAATACCATTATCTCTTGCAAAATCCTCTACATTATTTATTGCCATCTCGATAATACCTGGAGGCGTCATGGCAATTATGTCTTTTGATTCTTGATCCCAAATCATACTGAGTTTTGATTCAAAATCATTGCTTGAAGATTCATCATTCTGTTTTTTTGCTTTAGCCTTCTTTGCTCTTTTTCTCTTATCCCAATATTCTGATTCTTCTGGTTTAGTGGCTTCAAGAACAGCTCTTGCATCTGGCGTTGTAGTCATAATGCTAAGCAAGCTCTCTAAATACTCATTTGGTACAACCACAAACATTTCCTCAGGTTTTAGGCGATTATTCATCCGACCACCTAGATCGCCTGGTGTAATAACAACATTTCCATCATGCCATGGCGTTGCAAAAAGATCGCTACAGAAAGAAGAACCGGCAGCCCCACGAGGTGGTGTACCGTCTAAAACTGTCCGAGCTCCACCTATAAAATTAGCCCAATGAGGAGTGCAAACCACCACTATCCAATCAACATGAATCCCTGAAGGTACCTCTGAAAGAGGGGCTGCACCAATTCCTACAACTGTGTTCTGTGGTAGTACATATTCTCCAGTTTTAATCTCCTTAGCGCCTAAGTCAGTATAAGCAGGAATATTTTTTGCAAGATATTGCCCTGTTCTGATTTCGTCAGTGCCCTCATGAACACCTGCTGTATAAACACCGGTTGTACAATCATGATGATGTTTGTCAAATGAAACTATTTCACCCTTATCCATGGCATGCCTAACGATGGAACAAGGAACAACTTTCTTCTTCTGATAAGCCTCTGGGATTTCTTCTTTAAATAGACTGATGGCAACTGGATTACCTCTAACCTTGCCAGTAAGCGAATCACTTAGTTCTTTGAAATCTATCATATTTTTATTATAACTTTTTTTATTCTGTAGGTCTTCCCAGCAAGATCCCATCGTATTGAATTACGTATTCTTTAAGTTTTGCACTATAGTTCCTTAACAAATCATAAATTAGCATTATTACTTTAAAGATAAAACAGTTAGAATTCTGAAATGCTTTTTTGGAAAAGAAAAGATGAGAAATGGGTTGAAAGCCCAATGCACGATAACTGGTATCAATCCAGTGCTTATTTCCTAAGCTCTTTTGCACTGATTACAACTGTAAATGAAAAGGGAATAACAAGTATCGGACCTTATCAGCTTTCTTTTCCTTTTGGCGTAATCAATAGAAGAGAATGGATTGTAATCTCGAGAAGAGGGTCAAACACGTCAACTAACATAAAAAGAATTAAAAAGTGTGCGATGAATTTTGTGGAGTACGATAAGAGCAAAATTAAAAACATAGTAGACCTAGGCTATCCAGGTCAAGAACCTGAAGAAAAAATGAAAGACTGTGCTTTCGAACTTGAAGAAACTCCAAGCGTTCCTTATCGAGAAGACCCTGAAAGACCAAAAGTCATTAAAGGTGCATTTCAAGTGTTTGAATGCGAACTAAATGATAATCCAGAAGATTTTTATTATAAAGGCACTGAAACTACTGAGTATCTGCTTCTCAAAATAAACAAGATATATCTGAGAGAAACATGGAGAGATAATCTTGATCTAGGAGACGATATGAAAGTACCAAATATGCCTATTAGTTTTGGGTTTAGAAATGCAAATCAATTCTGGTTTGCAAAACATAAAAAAGCCTTTTGGATACCGACCCCAGAAGGAAAAGGAGCACAACATGAAGCGGTTATGTATATAGCTAATAGGCTAGATGAAGACATTACCTTTACTGTCAATGCTTGCAAACAATTAACAGGGGTCCCCAAAGTATTTGTTAAAACAG
The DNA here is from genome assembly GCA_963578425.1 of Gammaproteobacteria bacterium. Classification (GTDB taxonomy): domain Bacteria; phylum Pseudomonadota; class Gammaproteobacteria; order Steroidobacterales; family UBA11654; genus CACPJA01. The sequence goes on from CAUZCF010000074.1 coordinate 3,468, forward strand.
TACTGAAAGGTATTATCAAAGAAGCAAAAAACCAAGGGATCACAAAAATTGATCAAGCTTTTGTTGAAAAAGTGAACGAGAATAGAAAATAAAAAACTATGTCACACCGAACCGACGACCTGCCTAAATTATCTGGATTATCTCATCTGATTAGAGAACTGAGATATCACGAATTTTCAAGACAAAGTATTGGAATAATACTGGTAAGTATTTTTTGTTATTTTGCTGAGCCACTTCTATTCCATTTGAGTATTATTTTGAGCCCTCTATCTGTAATCTTTTTTGGTCTTATTACTCGTATGTATGCCTCAGGGTTTGTCTTAAAGAATAAAGAACTTTCCACTACAGGTCCTTATGCCTTTGTGAGACATCCTCTATACACAGGAAATATTATAATTCTCTTTGGGTTGTGTGGAGTCAATGGTTCTCTTTGGTCCTTAATAACTGCGGTTATATTTTTCTGGTTTTATTATCCACCAGCGATCGAGTATGAAGACAGAAAGCTAAAATCCTTATTCCCTGAAACTTGGGAGAATTGGGCAAATAAAACTCCTGCTCTAGTTCCAAAACTTAAAGGTATTTTTAATCAACAATTAGACCTAAAACGCTGGTCACTCAAGAAAAGTCTAATTACAAATTATGAGCCAGTGATTGTAATCTATGTTCTCACTTGGTTAGTTATTATTTGGAATCGTGTCTAACCAACAACATGGATCATTAAACGAACTAGACCTCATAAAGTCTATAGAGGAAGAACTTAAGACTGGTCATAAACTGATTAAATCTTATGAGGGCAACCAAGGTGTTCTGTACACACTCAAACTTAATGGACAATGCTATCTCATTAAAAAAGCCAATAAGTCTAAAACTATATTAAGTTTCTTTAATCAACGTTCACTTAAAAAAGAGAGCAAAATATACAATAAATTAAAAGGATTAAAGGGTATCCCCAATTGCTATGGATTAACTAATAGTGGAGATCTCATCTTAGAACACATAGATGGGCATTCTTATCGAGAAAAACAAGATGAACTGTCTGATAACGAAATATTTTTTCAGTCATTTTTTGAACTAGTCGCGACAATGCACAAAATGGGTGTAGCTCATGGAGATTTAAAAAGAAAAGATAATATCCTAGTAAATGCAAATAACGAACCTTTTCTAATTGATTTTGGTACAGCCATAACAATTAATAAAAAAAGCTGGATCATACAAAAGTGGGTTTTCAACTTCTTAAAAAGAACTGATCTAAATGCTTGGATAAAACATAAATATAAAAGAAAATATGACAGCATTAAAACCGAAGACTTAATGCACTATTCACCCACTCTCATAGAAAAATGCTATAGAATCGTAAGAAATCTCATCATTAAAAATTAACACTAAAGGCTAAAGATATGCTTGAACCCCCGTTATTATATTATTGGATTATTCCTCTAATTATTTGGTCATCATGTTGGAAATTAGTTGCTCTATGGAAAGCAGCAACCAACAGACAACTGGCGTGGTTTATTACTCTTGCTCTTTTGAATACGGCAGGTATGCTGCCTATCCTTTACATCTATTTTTATCAACAAGACAAATCAAAAAATTAAATGATTAGTAGCTATGAAATACATACTTGATAGCGCTATGGGTACAGAACTTAATAAAAGAGGTTTTGAAGTACCCGATTGGAAAAAATCTATTTGGTCTGCACACGCCCTAATACATAATCCACAAGCAGTTAAAGAAATCCAT
>CAUZCF010000075.1:0-5196 GCA_963578425.1 Gammaproteobacteria bacterium
TCAGTTTTTGTGAATGGAGAAGCAATAGCAATTACCGATACAAATTTTAATGCAATACAGATAAAAGCTTATCCTAAAGAAGCGTCACCCATTAAAAATAAATTGTCACAGCTGATGATTGAGGGTGCAGTGTTCGATTTATATAACAAATCGTTTAATGTCATCATAGGCAAAGGCTTGTCAGAACAACTAAAGATAAAACTTGGAGACAAAATAACGTTTATGACACAGGATAACCTGGGCATTCCATTGGGGCATATTCCACGAGTAAAACAATTTAAGGTCTCAGGAATCTTTGAGTCAGGCGTTTTTGAATTTGATCAACACCTAGTTTTTACAACGTTGAAAGACACTCAATTATTTTTTCAAATGGGAGATGATTTTTCGGGCACAGATGTCGAATACTATGATCCAGATAAAGCCTCAATTTATACAAGACAAATTGCTATAGAATCAGGTGGAGGGTTTTTGATAAGTGATTGGACCAGAGAAAACCCAAGTTTTTTTAGATCATTAGAATTAACTAAAAGGATTATTTTTATTGTATTGATACTAATCTTAGCTATTGCTTGTTTTAATATCATCTCCTCACTGACGATGTTAGTTAGGCAAAAACGCTCTAATATTGCTGTTCTTAGATCTCTTGGAGTACAACAATACTCGATTCATAAGATTTTTTTGGCCATTGGATTTTTTTTAGGATCTATTGGATCTGTTATGGGTATCATTATCGGTTTCCTTATCACTATCAACTTAAGTACAGTGGTTAATTTTATTGAGGAAATATTGAATATCACTTTATATCAACCTGAGATTTATTTTTTGAATGAATTACCTACTCAGATTGACTGGTCAGAAGTGTTACTCATATGCTCCATTGCAATAATATTGTCTATGCTTTCAGCCTTTATTCCTTCTTATAATGCTTCTAAGATTGATCCTTCTGAATTATTAAAGCTGTATAGATAGTTATGGAAAATATTATTAAATTAAACAACGTTCGAAAAGAATTTAAAAAAGGAACAAATGTTGTTGAAGTTCTTAATGGGGTTGATTTAACTATAGATCAAGGAGAGTTAATTGCAATAATAGGCCCATCAGGGAGCGGTAAGACAACTTTGTTACAAATTATTGGTCTTTTGGATAGACCGACAAAAGGCGATTTATTTGTAAAAGGAGAGAACCAAATAGATTTAACAGATAAATCAAGAAGTAGACTCAGAAACCAATTTTTTGGTTTTGTTTATCAGTTTCATCATCTAATTAATGAATTTTCGGCTTTAGAAAATACGATGATGCCTTTATTGGTAAGAAATGAAAAGATTAAAGATGCAAAATCTATAGCTCACAAACTCTTATCTTCTGTTGGTCTAGAAGGGCGGGAGCACCATAAGCCTCATGAACTTTCGGGTGGAGAGTGCCAGAGAGTTGCAGTGGCAAGGGCTTTAGTGGCTTCACCAAATATTATATTAGCTGATGAGCCTACAGGAAATCTAGATCCGGATACAGCTGAAAAAGTCTTCGAAAGATTTATCAATTTAAATCGCTCTCTTAACTCAAGTCTTGTCATGGTTACCCACAATTATCAATTAGCAGAAACAATGGACAGAGTGTTTGAATTAAAATATGGAAAACTTATTGAGATATCAAATAAGTCTTAGCTAATGTCTTGTCAAACTTCACAAAATCAACACAATCCAATTCGTCGGACTCCAATGCCCTATCGTATAATGGCTGACTAATTGATATGAAAGATGGCTATAAAATTTATTTGAGATTACTGGTCTATGGGAAACCCTATTGGGCTATGTTTTCAATTGGGGTAATAGCCATGTTACTTTTTGCAGTGACTGACACTGGTTTTGCATTTTTAATTAAAACCTTGACTGATAGTTTTGCTGGCACTGGCACTGCTTATGATACAAAACAGATTAAAGTAATTTTACCGGTTGCAGTTATTATTATTTTTATTATTCGGGGTGTTTCAGGATTTTTCTCAGTTTATAACATTGCTTGGATTGGTCGTCAGATTATAAAGCTATTACGGGGTGAGCTTTATCAAAAATTTCTTAATTTACCAACCCAATTTCTTGATCAAAAGTCTAATGCAGAACTACTATCAAAAGTGACCTTTAATATTGAACAAGTAGCTGAATCCACTTCAAATATTCTTACTGTACTGATAAGAGACACATTAACAATTATAGTTCTTTCGGTGTATATGGTCTATTTGAGTCCCACACTTGCATCAGTCATTTTTTTGGTTGCTCCTGTCATTGCCATTTTAGTAAGATTTCTTAGTTTATTATTTCGACGTTATAGTGAGCGGATTCAAGACTCTATGGCTGATGTAACTCACGCGATAAAAGAAACATTACAAAATCATAGAATCATAAAGATATTTAATGGCCAAGATTTTGAGCAGAAAAAGTTTTCTTTAATCAATGAAAACAATAGAAAACACAATATGAAACTCTTCTCAACGAAAGCTATTGGGAATTCTATTACCATTTTTATTGCATCACTTGGTGTTGCTGGAGTGGTTTATGTGGCGACCTTGGAACAAGTTAAAAACTCAATGACAGTCGGTGATTTTAGTGGATTTATAACAGCCATGGTTTTATTAATGACACCTTTAAAGAGACTAACCAATATTAATGCGATGATACAAAGGGGCATTGCTGCCGCTGTTTCCATTTTCTCTTTACTTGATGAAGACAATGAAGATGACCAAGGGCAACTCGATGCAAATGATTTAGAAGGCTCAATTAACTTTAAGAATGTTTGTTTTTCTTATAATCAAGCTGAACATACTTTGGATGGAATTAATATCAGCATTAATCCTGGTGAGACCATAGCAATTATTGGTAAGTCGGGCAGTGGAAAAACAACCCTTGTTAATTTAATTCCAAGATTCTATGAGATTGAATCTGGACAGTTGTTGATTGACTCAGAAAATATACAAAATTATTCACTTAGGTCTTTGAGATCCAATATCAGTTTGGTAACACAAGAGGTTACCTTATTCAATGACACTATATTTAATAATATTGCTTACGGTAAATATTCTGATAATGAAGTAAGGAAAGTAGTCACCTCAGCACATATGGATGAATTTATAAATAATTTGCCTAAGGGATTAGATACATTGGTTGGTGATCAGGGCATTCTGCTTTCAGGAGGCCAGAGACAAAGAATAGCTATTGCTAGAGCCTTACTGAAAGACGCACCCATACTTATTTTAGATGAAGCCACTTCGTCCTTAGATTCTGAGAGCGAAAGATACATACAGAAAGCACTTGATCAATTAATGAAGAATCGTACAACTTTGGTGATTGCGCATCGTTTATCTACCATTGAAAATGCAGATAGAATTATAGTCTTGTCGAAAGGTAGAATTGTGGAGCAGGGTAATCATAATGAGTTAATTAAACAGAATGCTGAATATGCTTCACTTCATCGTTTACAGTTTGATGAATAATATCTCCAGTAAATTAAATAACATATGGTATAGCAAAAATAGGCCTCCATTATTACTTGTCATTTTATCCAAGATTTTTTCTCTGGTAGTTAAAATCAGGTCAACACTCTTCACATCAAAAATTTTAAGAAGCACCAAAGTCTCAGTACCTGTTATTGTCATTGGAAATATAACGGTAGGTGGAACTGGTAAAACACCTATTACACTTTTTTTGGCTGATTGGTTTAACGATAAGGGAAAAAAGATTGGCATCATCTCAAGAGGTTATAAAGGGGCAAAAACCAGAGAAGTGCCCTTTATTTTATCTGAGAATGATAATGCAAACGATTACGGTGATGAAGCGGTTTATATGGCTAGAGAGTCAAAAGCAATGGTTTGTGTCTGCAAGAATAAAGCAAAAGCTGCTGAATTGCTTATAGATTCGGGTGCTGAGTTAATTATCTCTGATGACGGGTTGCAATACTATAAATTGGAAAGGGATCATGAAATTGTGGTGATAGATTCAACAAGACTCTTAGGCAATGGATATCATCTTCCAGCTGGCCCATTAAGAGAAAGTTCTGATCGGTTAAATAGTGTGGATTTAATTCTTTTTAATGGAGATCAGAATGAACAACACAATCTCTGTATAGGAAGTACCCCAACTCTCAATTTTAGTATTGAAAATGAATACCTAGTTAACTTAAATACTAGCGATAAATTAAAACTGAAAGACTTTAAAGGACAGACATTTAAAGTTTTGGCAGGCCTTGGAAACCCAGAAAAACTATATAAGAAGATTGAAGATCATGGGATAAAAATAATCCCAATAATAACTGAGGATCATGGTGTAATTAATTTAGACAAACTTCATAAAGAAGATTCTTATCCTCTTATGATGACTCCAAAAGACGCGGTCAAATATAGTGGACCCTTCCCAGATAATAGTTATCTTCTTGAACCTACAATACAAATAGATAAGGATTATTTCTTAACAATATTCGGTCAGTACTTATGAGTTACTCAATTGTTATACCTGCAAGATATGATTCTAAAAGATTACCAGGGAAAGCCCTTGAGGATATCAATGGTAAGACCATGATCGAGAGGGCTTATGAAGCTGCTTTAGGCAGTCAAGCAGATGAAATTATTATTGCGACTGATTCTGAAAAAATTAAAGATGTTTGTAAAAAATTTGGAGCTAAATGCCTAATCACTAGTAGTGAACATAAATCAGGAACAGATAGGGTCAATGAAGTTGCAGTGATTGAAAATTGGTCTGATGAAATGATTATCGTTAATCTTCAAGGTGATAATGCCTTGATGCCAAGTAAGAACATAGATCAAGTTGCCAAACTATTATTTGATAACCCCACATACTCAATAGCAACTTTGGCGACTAATTTTTTATCTAAAGATGAGGAAGAAGATGAAAATGCCGTTAAAGTATTTTTTGATAAAGAAACAGATGAAGCGATTACTTTCAAAAGACAGCTTAAAACCTATGGTAATACAACGGTCAATTATATGCGGCATATAGGTATATACGCATACACCAGATCATCTTTAAGAACCTTTAGTGATAGTGAACCATCTAGTGAGGAAGAAGAGGAAAAACTTGAACAGTTAAGAGCCTATGATCTCAAATTAAGAATTATTGTAGGAAAGGCAAGTATAACACCAGGCCCAGATGTGGATACTTATGAGGATTTATTATTGGTAAATTCAATTTATAA
>CAUZCF010000076.1:0-5101 GCA_963578425.1 Gammaproteobacteria bacterium
TTTTGATATAAAGAACCCCCAAATGCCACATTCATTTCTTGAAATCCTCTGCATATAGCTAACAATGGCATCTCTTTTTGGATGATAGATTGAATCATTTTAAACACAGAGCGGTCCCTGGATTCATCCAATAACATTTCATGATTAATTATTTCTTTATCGTATTGATCAGGGTGTACATTAGATAAACTGCCTGTTAATAAAAAACCGTCCATACGATTTAAAATTGATTGATCAATGTCATCATTTTGATCAACAGGTACCAACACGCCAGAGCAGCCTGTGTGCTGATTTATAGCATTGATATATTTTTCACCAACCATATGAAAATAGTGTGAGTCTTGTGTTCTCCGACAACACACAATGCCTACTAAGGGTTTTTTAATAGAACTCATAATAGTTCCATTTTACGGATGGTAATTAAGTTTGGCTAACTATATTGGCGTTTACGCAGGCCTAGGGAGTAAGCAAGGTATCGAAAACGTCTCTTTAACCCTTCTCCGATTCCCATCATTGAAGGAACATATATTAGAACCAAGTATGGAACAAACAACATTCCAAAAATAAATGTAATGGCCAGTGGCTGTACTAACCTTGCTTGCAAACTTGCCTCAAAGAGAATTGGCAATAAACCCACGATGGTTGTTATTGTGGTTAGAATAACTGGCCTTAATCGTTCTTTTGCTCCCATCACCACTGCTTCAGCTAATGCAGAACCGTCAGTCACAAATTCCTTGACCGTTCTTACTAAAATAATAGAGTCGTTGACTAAGACTCCAGTTAGTCCAAAGAAGGCCATTAGACTAAACATGCTGAGATTAAAACCTAAAAGATAATGCCCTAAAATAGCTCCAATAAGTCCAAAAGGCACTACAGACATTATCAAGAGAGGAGTGGTGTAACTAGAAAACAACCAGGCAAGTATAATGTATATAGATGCAATTGTAATAATCAGAGCTAAACTAAGGTCACCGAGAGCCTCTGATTGTTCTTCTGCTTTCCCTTTGTATTCAATTGTTACGTTAAAATCATTTTCAATTTTGGGTGCTATATTTTTACGGACGGACTGAAGAACAATATTGGTGGTTGTGATTGCTGGGTTCACATCAGCTGTAACAGAAACCTTTCTCACGCCACCTTCTTTCCTAATTTTTGTAAAACCTAACCTTTGTTTCAATATAACCACTTCCGATAGAAGAACATTGTTGTTGTCGGGTGTAATCAAGTAGATATCACGGATAGTTTGATTGATGGTCTCTGCTTCAGGCAACTTAACCCTAACCACTATCTCTTCTCCATCCTGTGAAAAACGTTTTGCAACAGCCCCTGAAAACGAATTCCGGACCTGCCTTGCTATTTCTTCAGCACTAAAACCCATCGCTTCGCCTTCTGGAGTAATCTCTAAGAGTATCTCTTGTTTTCCAAAAGGTAAGTCGTCTTCAATAGCAATAAGTCCAGGTAATGATCTGAGTTCATTTCTCAAAGCTAACGCAGCTTTTTTTGCCGTTTGCAAATCATCACTCGCAATTCTTATATCAAGATCTCTCCCTGGTGGCCCGCCTGTTTGACTCTCAAAGACAATGAAGCTCTCAATACCAGGCATCATCCTGGTGGACTCTTCCCAGGCTTCAATAAATTCTATATTCCGAATACGTCTTTTATCACCAGCAACCAACTCCACAGTATAGGAGCCAATGTGAGAACCTGTGGTATTGGTAAGCAGATTCCCCCTGCCTGCATCTGTCGATCCTATATTCCCTACTCCAAATTTTACGAGGCTCCCAGAATTGTTCGTTAAGCTGCTCTCAACGGCTAGTGCTGATCGCCCTAATTCTTCAACCATTGCTTGGGTCTTTGATTCAGGAGTGCCTGGAGAAAATGAGAAATTAGCAAGGACAGTGTCACTTTCAGGGGTATCAAAAAATTCAAAATTAACTCGTCCTGAAAATAACAAACTGACTGACATGAAAAATAAGCAAATTGTTGCTAGCACTGTAAATCTTTTACTCGCATAGGTTCTAGCTACCAATGGGGCAACATAATGGTCTCTAAAATGATTAAAATAAACATCAAATGTTCTTGTCTTGGTTTGATCCTGTTGGCTCATTCTCTTCATTGCATGTCTGAGATGCATCGGAAGAATTAAAAAGCATTCAATCAAGCTTGCAATAATAATTAAGCCTAGAGTAATCGGTATAGGGGCAATGATAGTACCAACATCAGCCTTCACCATGAGAACAGGTAAAAATGCTGCTAGAGTAGTTAAGCATGCAGCTAGTACTGGGTAAAACATTCTTTGGGCACCAATCCTAGAAGCATCTTTATAGTTCATTCCTCTTCGGTGCAAAGTGGTTGTATGCTCAGAAACCACAATGGCATCATCAACAACAATGCCGACTCCCATAATCAGTGCAAACATACTGATCATATCGAGAGATAATCCGATGAAATACATGCCCCCTAAAGCAGCTAAGAAAGCAACTGGTATGCCTAAAGCCACCCAAATTGCAATTCTTCCATTCAAGAAGACAAATAAAACTAATAGCACTAATACTAGACCAGTGAACCCATTGTCAATGAGCATATCAATTCGTTGTCTGACGGAATCTGCAAAAACATCGTACACAACTATGTCTAAACTTTGAGGGTATTTTGAAGAAACATTTTCCATATATTTCTCAACTAAATCATGCGAAACAAGTGAATCAGCTCCCTGTGTTCTATACACCACTAAACCTATTGATGGACCACTATCATTAATACGATAACTAGAATTTTCTTGGAATGTTTCGTATACAGTTGCAATATCTCCTAGATAGAGCTTTTCGCCTGTTGATTTAGATAAGACTTCAATCTTTCTAAGATCGCTAGGATTTCTTGCCAGTTGCTCACTTCTAATTTGTCTAGATATTCCCCCTGAATTAATACTTCCAGATGGTAAATCTATGCTAGAGGCTGACAGTCTTTTAGAAATGTCATCAAGTGACAGGTCTAATTCTCTTAAATTATCTGAAGGAACCTCTACCCAGATTTCTTGATCTCTTGCTCCCTCAAAATCTACACTTGCCAGACCCATATTAATTAAATCATCACGCATTTGACGTGCAAAATATTTCAATGTTTTATTTGAGAAAGGGCCTGAAATATCAATTCGGCAAACTTCATCTCTTTGGAGCACTTGACTAATTACAGGTTTCTCTATGTCTTGTGGAAAAGTTGATATTCTTGAAATGGCAGATTGAACATCAGTTAATGCTTTTGACATTGAAGCACTTTGTTTAAAGCCTACTGATACTTTTCCTCTGCCTTCATAAGCAAAAGAATCAACATCATTAACATCATTAATAAATCTAACTTCTGGCTCTATCGCATTGATGATATTTTCTTCAACATCTTCTGCACTTGCTCCAGGCCACTCAACATTAACAGTAACTATTTCTATCCCAAAATCTGGCATCAATTGTCTTTTAAGTTGGCTTAATCCGAATATTCCAAAGAGAATCATTAGGGCCATTAAGAGATTCCCAGCAACTTTATGCTGACTGAAAAAGGTGATAATGCCTTGGCTTGAATAGTTTGAGTTACTACTATTATTTTGTTGTCTATTCTTTTGACTAAGATTCTTATGCATAATTATAAAATATTAACCAATACGCCTTCGCCGGCTTCCATTAATTGGTTTGTTACAATCATATCCCCTGTTTGAATATCTGAATTTTTTTGCACGGCCAACAATACATTGGTGCCATCATAGCCGAGGATTTTAATAAACTGTTTAGTCAAACGCTGGCCTTTTACAATAAACACATAGGCATCTTCATAAATAGAAGTCTCAGGTACAACGATAACTGAATAATAACTTTTATCAGGCACCCTAAGCCTTACAAAAGCACCTGGTCTAATCAAAACTGTTCCGCTGTCCATTAAAGCAAGGGAGGCAAAAACATCAACACCACCAGTATTAGATTTAATCTCAGCGCCAATTCGTGTAATGATTGCTTCAAAAGGGATGGTTTTATTTCCAGCAGTCCAATTGATTGATACCGACCTTCCTATAATTGAACTCTCATCTTCTAATAATCTCCCGTACTGAGCTTTTGAAAGTGAGAACCTAACCTCAAGATTATTAATATCAATAATTTCACCAATCTTGTCATTGAAGGTACTTACCTGCTTTCCTAAACTTGCCAAAACATCATTGATGACACCGTCATAAGGTGCGTAGAGTTTAGTGTCTCTTAAGTCTTTCTCTGCCTCTGCGAGAACTATTTCTTGTTGGATTTTCTCAAGTAATGCGTTATCCCTAAATTGTTCTGAAATTGATCCTTGAATAAATAACTCTTCAGCTCTCTCATAATCTCGCTTCAATATTTGATACCTTGCCTGTTCTTCAATAACATCATTTTTATATTCAAAATCATCAATTGTTAGCAGAAGCTCTCCTTGTTTAACCACGCCTCCTTCTTTAAAATTATCTCCTACTTGAGTGACTTGCCCGCCAACAAATGCTCTCAAATCACTTCTTCTTGATGAAACAATTTCTCCAAAAAGTCTCAATTGGGGTTGTACATCCTTATATTCAGCTTGTTGGGCAGAGACTGGCCAGACTTTCTCTTTGGCAACTATCAATGGTGGGTCAAGCTTCGTTGCCGAAAGATAAAAAATAAATAGAACGGTGCCAGTCAACAGAATTATTATTGCCTTGGTAGAACGAGGTATTTCAGAAATGTATTTTTTTACTTTATTTATCATTTATATATAACTATGCTTCGCTATTCTTGAACGTTTGGATTTCAAGAGTTAAGCGATTAGATCGTAATTAAAATAATGATTTATATCTGCAAGAGTTACAAAAAGTTACATTGGCATTACTTAGAAATAATCATAAATTTTGCTTCACTCTCTGCAATTACAGTCTGGTCAGAAGCAAGTAAAACTCTTCCCTGCATAAAAGCTACTCTAGATTTTGTTTTTATACATCTCCCTTCAAGAAGAACTTCATTATTTATTGGTAAAACTTGTCTATACCTCAGATCACATTGAGCTGTTTGAGCAACTTGGTTTTTAAGGAACAACCAATTAGCCATAACATCATCCAACA
>CAUZCF010000077.1:0-5044 GCA_963578425.1 Gammaproteobacteria bacterium
CAACCCTAATGGGTGAGCCACCGAAGTCTTTGGAAGAGTTCATAATTGAGCACTCTTTTATTTTCAAAAACTAAAAGTTATTGTTGTTCATTCCAGCCGCGTCTTACAATTAGAATAGAACAAAGTATCGAGGGGATACCCATAGCAGCTGCAAAAAAGAAAAAAGATGACCAACCCATACTGCTGACTATTTGCCCTGAAAACCCACTAATAACAATTCCAGGTAAAAACATTATAGAGGTGAACAAAGCATATTGAGAGGCTGTATAGTGCCTATTGGTTAAGCTTGATAAAAAGGCAATAAAAACAGAGCCTGAGAATCCTAAGGCAAAATTGTCTGCACTAATAGTTAAAACTAATATCTTAATATTGGGCCCTGCATTATTTAACAATAAAAAGAATAAGTTTGTGGCGGCTAATAAAATACTACTAATAATAAGTGGTTTAGCAATACCAAAACGAGCAACAGAGATTCCACCAATAAAAGCGCCTATGATGGTTATAGCAAAACCAAAAACTTTGGTTACTGTGGCTATCTCGCTTAAATTAAAGCCAATATCGATATAAAAAGGATTGGCCACAATCCCTAAAATAAGATCGCTCATTCGATAAATCGCTATAAATAAAATCATGAAAACTGACCAATAGCCGCTTCTTTTAAAAAACTCAAAAAAAGGCTCAACAACAGAAGAGGTAAACCAATGCTCTTTTTCCCCGATGGGGGCAATCTGTTTGGGTGATTCAGCTATAACTAGGGTTGTAACTATCCCAACAAACATAAAGCATGCCATAACTTGATAGGTTAATTGCCAAGAGTAAAACTGAGCTAAATAAAGGGCACCTGCTCCTGATGTTAATGCAGCAATACGGTACCCAAGTTGATAGCTAGCTGCCATAGCAGCTTGAAATTTGTTTTCTATAATTTCGATACGATAAGCATCAATGGCAACATCCTGTGAGGCTGATGCAAATGCAACGCCTATTGAAAGATAAGCTAATATCATTAGATCTTTATTCGGGTCAAATAATGACATCCAAAAAAGACCTATAAGAATAATGATTTGCATTAATAGCATCCAAGATCTTCTTTGTCCCAATGCCTTTGATAAAAAAGGAAGGTTGAACTTATCCAGCATTGGCGCCCATAAAAACTTGACTGCATAAAGAATACCTACCCAGCCAAACATACTGATCTCAGAGATACTAACCTCAAGTGAAGCCAACCAAACCGTTAATGTTGCAAAAAGAAGAGGGTGGGGTAACCCCGCAGAGAACCCTAAAAATATCATACGAATGGACTCAGAACTGGCATAAATACCAAGACCTTTTTCATTCATTCGTGTGCTCAAATTAGCCATAAGTCATAATCAAAGGTGAATGATCTGAAAATCGCTCGTCTTTATATATTGAGGCCTTCAATACCTGCCGGTTAAAAGTACTATTACAAATCTGATAATCAATCCTCCAACCAACATTATTAGCCCAGGCATTACCTCTATAAGACCACCATGTGTATTGTTGTTCCTCTTTATTGATTGCTCTAAAAACATCAAGATAGCTTAATTCATTAAAAATCATATCTAACCAGGCTCGCTCTTGTGGCAAACATCCTGAATTCTTTTGGTTTGCTCTCCAATTAGTTATGTCTATCTCCTGATGAACAATATTGACGTCACCGCAAAATAAGTACCCTTTATTTTTCAGGTTCACAGCTTCAAGTTTGTCTTTAAAGAGATCTAAGAAGCGGTATTTTGCCTCCTGTCTTTGATCTCCAGAAGAGCCAGAAGGGAAGTAAGCTGATGCAAGAGAAAAATCATCAAACTCACACTCAATATAACGACCCTCAGCATCAAACTCTTTACAACCAAGGCCTTCAATAACATTATTAGGTTTTAATTTAGTGAAGATAGCTACCCCACTATAGCCTTTCTTCATAGCCACATGATGGTAACAGTGATAATTATTTGGCCAAAATGCTTCACCTTGAATATCATCCAACTGAGCTCGGACTTCTTGCAAACAGACAAAATCAGCACTCTCTTTTTTTAACCATTCAAACAACCCTTTTTTTTGAGCTGCACGAATGCCGTTAACATTTAATGTGATTATCTTAATTAGATCCCTCCTTTAAGCTATGCCTTCATAATCATTTCATTCTATGAGATGCTAGACATATCATGTCGATCTAAGTGTATATTGTATGGAAAATTACAAACAGAAATTTATCAGCTTATCACTAGAGATAGGGGCACTAAAATTTGGAGAATTTCAACTTAAGTCAGGAAGAATTAGTCCTTATTTCTTTAATATGGGTCTTTTTAGCTCAGGTCCCTTAATCAAAAATATTGGTGATTTTTATGCGGCCGCCCTTGTTAGTAGCAATATAAATTATGACATAGTCTTTGGACCGGCTTACAAAGGTATTCCAATAGTTACCGCGCTTGCTTCTTCGCTCTCAACATCTTATCAATTAGATAAGCCTTTTGTTTACAACAGAAAGGAGGTTAAGAACCATGGAGAAGGTGGGGTTACTGTTGGCGAAGAATTAAGAGGAAATGTGGTTATTGTGGATGATGTTATAACAGCCGGTACAGCAATAAGAGAGGCGGTTGATATTATCAATAATGCTGGCGCAACCACAACCGGTATAGTGATATCACTTGACAGGCAAGAAAGAGGAGTTGGAGATTTATCAGCAGCAAAGGAAATAAGTAACACTCTTAATATCCCTGTTATATCAATAGTAAATCTCGATGAAGTTATTGACTACATAGATAACAACCCATCAGATTATGGTCAACATATCGATAAAATTAAAAAGTATAGAGAAGAATATGGGGCTTAAGGCTAGCCTGTATGTCCAAACCCACCTGACCCTCTCTCTGACTCATTAAAATCTTCTACCACGTTAAAATTAACTTGCTCAACCGGTAAAAAGACCATTTGTGCTATTCTCATCCCAGGCTCAATATCAATCTGCTTGGACCCTCTGTTCCAACAAGAAATAAAAACTTGGCCTTGATAATCAGAGTCAATTAAACCAACTAAATTACCAAGCACTAAACCTTTTTTATGGCCTAACCCAGATCTGGGTAAAAGCACAGCTGCTAGACTAGGATCTTTAATATGTATGGCAATACCACTAGGAATTAGCTCAGTATCCCCTGGTTGTATGGAAACTGTTTGATCAATACAAGCTTGAAGATCAACCCCCGCTGAACCATCAGTTTGATATTCAGGTAAGTTAAAGTCATCACCAATGCGCGGATCAATAATTTTAAGGTCTATTGTTTTTTTCATAATATAAAAAAGAATTATAAGAGTAGTTTAATTCTTTTGTCTTCAGGTCACCAGACTGGATGCTTACTTTTTCTCATAAATTCTTGCTATGTTATGTAGCTATTGGTATAACAGCCGACCTAAATGTAAAAAACGTATACAGGTTAACAATAAAACGAAAGAAATGGCAAAAGTCTGTGAAGTAACTGGCAAAAGAACAACAAGTGGAAATAATGTTTCGCATGCAAACAACAGAACGAGACGAAAATTCTTTCCTAATTTGCACTCGCATCGTATTTGGGTTGAGAGTCAAAACAAATACATTAAGCTACGTCTTTCTAAAAAAGGGTTAAGAACAATCGATAAATTAGGAATAGACCATGTTCTTGCTAATTTGAAAGATTTTGGAGAAAAAGCATAAATGCGTGAAAAAATAAAACTAGTGTCTACTGCTAAAACAGGTCACTACTACACGACCACTAAAAATAAGAAAGAGCACCCTGACAAAATGCAAACAAAAAAGTTTGATCCTACGATCAGAAAACACGTTCTTTATAAAGAATCTAAAATTAAATAATTTTTTATTCCACAAAACATGTGGGCATAATTATAAACTATGCCTGAGCTGCCAGAGGTTGAAGTAACCAAACAATCACTAAAAAGTCACCTGCAAGGTCGGCAGATAGAGCATATCAATGTTAGAGAAAAGCGCTTAAGGTGGCCATTAAATCTCAACCAACTGAACCACTTACTTAATCAAGATATTTTAAGCCTATCAAGGAGGGGGAAATATATCTTAATCAATAGCGAGCGCGGAACTGCTTTAATTCATTTAGGAATGTCAGGCAGTATCGGAATACTAAAACATGATAGGCCAATAAAAAAACACGATCATTTTGATTTGGTTTTGGATAACAAGGTAATTATTAGATTCAATGATCCAAGAAGATTTGGTTCGTTTGTCTGGGCAGGTAAGAACCCTGAAAAACACAAGCTTCTAAAAAACCTTGGACCAGAGCCTCTTAACAATGACAAATTAGGCTTACATTTGCACGACTTGAGCAAAGGTCGCAAGACATCAGTTAAAGCTTTTATAATGAATGCCCACATTGTTGTTGGTGTTGGAAATATTTATGCCAGCGAATCACTATTCATTAGCGGCATTCACCCTAAAAGAAGAGCAAATGCTGTTAGTAAAAATAGATATCTTAAACTAGCAACCGCTATACAAAACACACTTGAAAAATCTATTAAGATGGGCGGGACAACTCTGAAAGACTTTACTTACTCTAATGCTGGAGAAAAAGTTGGTTACTTTAAACAGAAGCTTAATGTTTATGGCAGAGAAGGTTTGCAGTGCTCAAAATGTGAGCAATCAATAAAATCAGTCTTACTTAGTGGTAGAAGCTCTTTTTATTGTTCTAACTGTCAGCATTAATTAATAGTAATCAACTTCGCTGTCATCAATCAGTGCTCTAGGATCTGAAGAGGTATCAACTTTGCCGTTTGATTTGTGCATTGTGACAATTTGCATGTTCCCATACTCTGCAATTTCTTCCAAAGTATGTCCTTTGGATTGAAGCTCTTGAATCATATCTTTACTAAACGAGTCAATCTCATATTGTATGACATCCGGTAAGTATTGATGATGGAAACGACTTAATGATGTCATTTCATCGGCTGACCCGCCATTCGTCCAATTTAAAATAGACAGAAGCACCATAGTAATAATTTTAGCTCCTCCAGGAGTCCCTAAAATAGCTAT
>CAUZCF010000078.1:0-4925 GCA_963578425.1 Gammaproteobacteria bacterium
GGTTATTCATCACAATCAAAAGCTGAGAAACTAATACTGGGTCTTGGTTTTAAAAAAAGTGATTTTAAGAAATCATTAAATGAATTTTCAGGCGGTTGGAGAGCCAGATTAAATCTTGCTAAAACTTTGATGCAACCGTCAGATCTAATGTTATTAGACGAACCGACCAATCATTTAGATTTAGACGCCATTCTTTGGCTCTCTAATTGGATTAAATCTTTTTCAGGTGCATTGCTTCTGATTTCTCATGACAGGGAATTTCTGGATGATTGTGTGTCATCTATAGCATATCTTCATCGTAAATCAATTGAACTCTACCCTGGTAATTATTCTAAATTTGAAATTATAAAAGCTGAAAGATTAGCAGGAATCCAAAGAAATTATGAGAAACAACAAAAAGAAGTGGCCCATATGCAAAACTTCATTAGACGATTTAAGGCTAAAGCCACAAAAGCAAGACAGGCACAAAGTAGAGTAAAAGCATTAGAAAGAATGGAATTAATAGCTCCAGCACACATTGACTCACCATTTAGTTTTGTAATTCCAGAAACGGAGAAAATATCCAACCCATTGGTAGCGTTAGATGAAGCAGATTTAGGTTACGATACCGTTATATTGGATAAGATTAATCTTTCCATTTGTCCTGCCGATAGAATTGGTCTCTTAGGACCTAATGGTGCAGGTAAGTCCACATTGATTAAAAGTCTGGTTGGAGACTTAGCGATCATTAATGGAGAGAGAAATGAAGGGGCTAATCTTAAAGTAGGTTATTTCTCACAACATCAAGTAGATGATTTGGATTTATCTATGACTGCCTTTAATCATATTCAAAGATTAGATCAAACTAAAAGTGAGAAACAAATAAGAACATACTTAGGGGGCTTTGATTTTAAGGGGGATAAAGTCAATGATTCAATTCATTTATTTTCTGGAGGAGAGAAAGCCAGACTTTCTTTTGCAATTATTGCCTATCAGAAACCAAATGTTTTACTTATGGATGAGCCAACCAATCATTTGGATATGGAGATGCGTCATGCTTTAACTGTGGCACTTCAAACATTCAAGGGAGCAATACTTCTTGTTTCTCATGATAGACACCTCCTGAGTAGCACAGTGGATACTTTTTATATGGTAGATAAAGGACAGGTGGATGTATTTGATGGTGACCTAGATGATTATAAAAATTATATTCTTAATAGAACTGTCTCCAATTCTAAAGCCAAGAGTAAAATATTAACTAAAAGCATCAATCATGAAAATATAAAAAAAACTAAGCAGCTAAAGTCAGACATTTCATCAATCGAAAAAAGATTGGCTAGATTAAATGAAAAATTATCCAAAGCCAATGAAGATTTAGCTGACCCTGAGCTCTATACATCAGACATTAGGCCTGATATTCAGAATTTAATAAAAACTCAATTGGAGTTAACTTCAGAGATTGAAATTGAAGAGAAAGAATGGCTTATTGCATCATCTCGAATGGATGAATTAAGCTTATAAATCAATACAATAAAGAGAAATAATAGTCTAAATAACTACTTAATGTTTTGAGATATAAAGGTTTAATGACTCTTTAAGTTATTGCTTCTTCTCTCTTTTAAGCGCTCTCTTCTCTTTAAGGGTCTTACCTTTTCTCTTAGGAACTTTCTTTTGCTTATTCATGCCTTTTGCCATTTTGAATACTCCAGTTATTAAATATTTAATTTACTTTAGAAATTAGATTAACAATCATTAGAACTTTATCCTAGCATCTAAAAATCTATTGGAATTCACAAAGATTGAGTTTGGTAGAGTCTTATAAGACTTTAAAGGTAATTCTTTAATTTATAGAAATTTAAATTTCCATAAAGTGGAGTAAATTCTCTCCTAACAAGAAACACAGGAATATTGCTTAAAAATTCTTGGTGAATTTCTTTTCTTGTGCCAATGAAATCATTGGTAAATGAATCCAGATCAAAATATTTCTCTAGTCCTCGCATAAACGATCCAGCTAAGTAAATACCGCCATAACAATTGTATGAGAGAGCTGCTTCTGATGAAAGCACAGCAAAACATTTAATATATTTCTCAATAAGCTCGATGTATTGTTTATCTTCAGATTCTACTCGTTGCAAAATATCTTCTGCAGATAACCGTTCACCTAACAACTCCTCAGCAATGTGGCTTATACCTGGACCTGATAGAATATCCTCTAAGATGGAGTATTTTTTAGAAGGTTGTATACCAAATATATCAAGATAGTGGGTTACAGAACTTTGAGTATTGCCCAACTCTGTTGGATGAACATATTCAATATCATCAACTCTTGAATATACGGCTGCACCTAGACCTGTGCCTGGGCCAAGAACAAATTTTGGAATATCTTGAAGCCCTTTATTACGTTCTTTTTTGAGAACCTTGAGATCCGCTTCTTTAAGACTTGGAAGTGAATAGGCAATAGCTTCCCAATCATTGAGCAAATAACAATTTTTGATTCCAAACCTTTTCTTGATATCTTCAGAGCATATCTTCCAGTTTCTATTGGTCATAGTTATAGTGTCACCATTTTTAGGCCCTGCTACCGAGATAATCACACTTTCTAGCTCAACACTGGCTCCAGATATCAATTGATCAAGATATTGATAAAACTCATCCAAATGACTGATTTTTATCTTTTCAATATTAAAGATCTCATTATTGTCATCCAATGCAGCATAAGCTGAACGCATATTGGTGCCACCTAAATCAATGAGTAAAATATGTTTACCACCAGGTTGCATAGAATACTCCTAAAATCATAATGACTAAAACTGAAGCGATATTAAAAAATGGTGGTGTCTTAAAAGATATTTCATTTAAATTAGTCGCTTTTTCATTGTCTTTAAATCCTTGAAGATAAGCGTACACGTTTATTGTAATTTAAACTGAGTTTTCGTTAATTAATCTATATAAATCAATTATTTATAATATTAGATGAATTATAAAAACAGTATTCTTCCGAAATATTCACTAAATTTGACAGTGAAGTTTTAATAAGGTAATGTACCGGCAAGAATTAGAAAGAATGAGACGCAAGTAGGCGAGAGCTGAAGAAACGGAGCCGTTTATCTCACGATCAACACATCCTTTTTTCCAACTTAAATTAGAAGAATTTACAGCAAGAAGCTGAACAATTCTCTGAGTGGTCCCTATTTTTTAAAAAATTCAACCGATTTCAGGACGTGAGGTCAATTAATGACTTTTTGGGAATCATGAAATCTCAAATATTTAAGTAAACTTATCTAGGAGAATAAATAGTGAAAAACAAGAATAAAATGAAAACGCTATTGTCTTTACTGACCTCTGTTTTTTTATCGTTTTTAACAATAAATGTTCAGGCAGATGTTTCGACCAATGTTGGTTTTGAGAGTGAGTATATTTTTAGGGGTATAGCTCAAGAGAAATCTTCTGCATCTGCTGGTCTAGATTACTCTTCTAATGGGTTTTATGTGGGTACTTGGGCAGCCCAAGTGACGGATGGCTTAGAGGTTGATGGATTTTTCGGTTATTCAGGGTCCAGTAAGAATGAGGATTTTTCTTATAGTTTAGGCTTCACCGGTTATTACTATACAGATGATTTTGATGATACTTACGAAGAGGTTAATCTAGGTTTCGCATATAAATCTTTTTCGTTCAATAGTGCCTTTGGTGAATATGACAATTTCGATGGCGATACTCAAGATTACAACTTTATATCTGCGTCATACGAATTTGATAGTGGTTTTTATATAACTTTCGGAGATTTTTCAGAAGATTTTGATGGAAGATATTCTGAATTGGGTTATGGATTTACCTTTGGAGAAATAGATGCAACTGTTAAATATATTAGTTCTGACAGTGCTCTAACAGGGCCTTCAGGAGATAACTTCTTAGTATTTAGTATCGGGAAATCCTTCTCTTTTGAATAATGTACTCCTCATACTCATCCTCTATATTTTTGTTTGCCTTATTACCAGGGAAGTAACTATATAAAATTAATTTTAGAATGGAATCAATTTGAAACAATTATAAATCAAAGAAAAAGGATAGAAAACAAATGGAATACTCATTAAACACCCTATATTTTTTAGTTATGGGAACACTGGTCATGTGGATGGCTACAGGTTTTACGATGTTAGAAGCCGGCTCAATTCGCAGTAAAAATGTAACAGAAATATTAATTAAAAATGTTGCACTCTACAGTGTTGCATCCATCAGTTTTTTACTAGCAGGGTATGGACTCATGTATGGGTGGAACCCACCTGATGATCATGCACTATGGGCTGATTTCTTTTTCCAAGTTGTCTTTGTCGCGACTGCAATGTCAGTTGTTTCTGGTGCAGTAGCAGAAAGAAAGAAACTCTGGACATTCCTCCTGTTTGCAACAATCTTTACTGGATTAATCTACCCTATACAGGGTGCATGGTCTTGGGGTGGTGGATGGTTAAGTGCAAGAGGTTTCTATGACTTTGCTGGCTCTGGAATCGTTCATATGGCGGGGGCATCGGCTGCACTTGCAGGGGTATTGTTACTCGGGCCCAGAATAGGAAAGTACGATGAGAACGGGTTACCAAAACCAATACATGGTTCCAATGCAGCTCAGGTTACTCTTGGAACTCTCATTCTCTGGATGGGTTGGTTCGGATTTAATGGCGGTTCACAACTTGCAATCTCTGGTTTTGAGAATGCAAATGCTGTTGCAAAAATATTTGTTAATACAAATACTGCGGCTGCATCCGGTTTAATATTTGCCATGATATTATCTAAATTATGGTTAGGAAGAGTTCCATTAAATGCAGTATGTAATGGTGCATTAGCTGGACTGGTCGTAATTACTGCTGACCCCTTAACACCTTCACCATATGTTTCAATCATCTATGGTGGATTAGGTGGTTTAATAGTTCCTCTCTCCATGAGTTATCTTGAGA
>CAUZCF010000079.1:0-4899 GCA_963578425.1 Gammaproteobacteria bacterium
TCTAATCCAGTTAAACGATTTAGTTTTAATTCCAAGATGGCTTTTGCTTGTTCAGATGAAAGACGATATCCACTTTTCTCTATACCAAAATTCTCTACATCAAGAAGTTGTTTGGGTGTAGTAGATACATTGTCTGCTTGTTTTAGCATTTGTTTAACTTTTCCTACCTTCCATAATTTTGAAGTTAATGCTTTTTGAGCATCTGCGGGCGTCTTTGATTTTTTTATGAGCGCTATCATGGCATCAATGTTATTTAAGGCAATAGTTTGACCTTCAAGTATATGAGCACGATTAATTGATCTATTTAGATCATATATTGTTCTCCTCGTTACAACATCTCTTCTATGAGAGATAAATGCTTCAAGCATTTCCTTTAAGTGCATTAATTTTGGTTGACCATTTAATAAAGCAACCATATTAATTGAGAATGTGCTTTCTAGAAGTGTTTGTTTATATAGGTTATTAAGTAGTACGTCCGCCACATGACCTCTTTTAAGTTCTATGGCAATTCTCATTCCATCTTTATCAGATTCATCTCTGATTTCTGAAATACCTTCAATCTTTTTATCTCTAACAAGTTCAGCTATTTTTTCAATCAACTTTGCCTTGTTAACTTGATAAGGTAATTCAGTAACAATTATTGACTCTCTTTCAGAGTTATTAATTGTTTTAATTGATGTTTTAGCTCTAACATGGAGTCTTCCTTTTCCAGTTTCATATGCACTTTTAATACCGTCTATGCCATGAATAGTGCCTGCTGTTGGAAAATCTGGAGCAGGAATAGTTTTTATTAACTCATCGATTGAACAGTTTGGATTTTCAAGTATAAGCAAGCAACCATCTATTACTTCTTTGAGATTATGCGGTGGTATATTAGTTGCCATACCAACAGCAATACCTGCTGATCCATTAATTAATAGATTAGGTAATCTTGTTGGGAGGACACTAGGTTCGCTTTCTGATTCATCATAATTTGGAGTGAAATCAACTGTTTCCTTGTCAATATCAGCAAGTAGTTCCTGTGTAATTTTTTGCATCCTAATTTCTGTATAACGCATAGCAGCTGCTCTATCACCATCAACAGAGCCAAAATTACCTTGTCCATCAACGAGTGTATATCTCAGCGAAAAATCTTGAGCCATTCTAACTATGGTTTCATAAACAGCACTATCACCGTGAGGGTGATATTTACCTATAACATCACCCACTATTCTGGCTGATTTTTTATATGGTTTGGTATGATCATTACCTAAAACTTTCATGGCATACAAAACCCTTCTATGAACTGGTTTAAGACCATCTCTGACATCCGGTAGTGCTCGTCCTACAATAACGCTCATGGCGTAATCCAAGTAGGATTTCCTCATTTCATCTTCGAGATTAATTTGTGAGATTCTGTCGTTCATCAACTATATTTGATTTGTCATAAGAAAGTGTTTGTTTTCGAATATTCTTTATTTAGGAATAGATGATTAATACAGGATATAATTTTAACATATTATTAAATATTTTAAGAAAAAATCAGTCATATAATTTAATTAAATCATGAGCTTAATGAAAGACAATATAAGTGAAGAAGAGGTAAGGAAATTTAATAAACTTGCTCAAGAATGGTGGAATCCTGATGGAAGCTTTGCTGCACTGCATACTCTTAACCCTTTACGTTTTAATTACATAAAAAATTGGACAGCACTAGACAATAAAAAATGCCTAGATATAGGTTGTGGGGGTGGGATATTAACTGAATCATTATCAAAATATGCTGATCATGTCGATGGTCTTGATATGGCAGATAAAGCAATTTTAGTTGCAGAAGATCATCGAGAACTTATGGGCATAAAGAATATTACTTATCACAACAGCAATTTAGAAAATTTTGCAGAGGTAAATCATCAACAATACGATGTTTTAACCTGCATGGAAATGTTGGAACACGTGCCTTCACCAGAGCAAATTATAGAATCATGTTCAAAGGCAGTTAAAAATGGAGGCCACTTATTCCTCTCAACAATTAACCGAAATATTAAATCTTATCTAATGGCTATTGTTGGAGCAGAATATATTTTAAAACTTTTGCCCCAAGGCACACATGAATTTGACTCTTTTATAAAACCTTCAGAAATAGAAAAATGGTCTAGAAAGTCTGGCTTCAATTTAATTGATCTAACTGGTGTTATGTATAACCCAATAACTAAAGGCTTCAAATTGACAGACGATGTTTCAGTTAATTACATGATGTATTTTAGGAAAGACTGACAATTAATGAATAAAAAATTACTAGTGTTATTCGATTTAGATGGAACATTAATTGATACTGCTCCTGAAATGCATATGGCATTGAATTCACTATTAATTGAGCAAGGAAAAGAAACAGTAAGCCTAGATCATGTTCGTCCTCATATTTCAAATGGTGTTTTAGGAATTTTCTCAGCAGTTTTTGATGATAACCCTACCTTAGAAGGAAGGCGTTACAACCGTTATTTAAAATTATATGAAGATGTGGTGGGTACTCATGCATCTTTATTCAACGACATGGATATTGTTTTAAATTCAATAGAAAAGAAGCATTTTTGGGGAATCGTTACTAATAAATCAAGAAAATTTACAGAGCCACTTCTAAGACAATTCGGTCTTACGGACAGATTAAGTTGTTTAATTTGTCGTGATGATGTTAATAACATCAAGCCAGACCCTGAACCGTTAAATCTTGCATTATCAAAGTTACAATTTAAAGATTTGAACGACTGTTACTATATTGGTGACTCTCAAAAGGATATTCAATCTGCAAGATCTGCTGGAATAAAATCAATTGCTTGCAGCTATGGTTATAGAATGGACAGTGATAACCCATTATCTTGGGGTGCTGATTACTGTATAAACAAGCCGAATGAAATTATGGAAATCATTAAATGTTAAAAGATAAGACAATTTTAGTGACTGGTGCTGGAGATGGTATTGGAAAGGCAGTTGCCATTAAATATGCTGCTTTAGGAGCAAATTTGATTCTTTTGGGAAGAACACTGTCAAACCTTGAGAAATCATATGATGAAATTATTAGCAATGGGTCACCCACACCTATGATTTCATTAATGGATCTTTCTAAAGCTGATGCAAATGATTATCAAGATTTAATTGATAATCTATCGGATAAATATGGTTGTTTAGATGGTTTATTACTTAACGCAGGCATACTAGGTGATAGATCACCTATCAGCCAATATGACGTCCCTACATGGGTCAACACATTGCATGTTAACCTCACAGCACAATTTATACTTACTCAGACACTCCTGCCTGCTTTATATAAATCAAAGAATGCTTCAGTGATTTTTACATCAAGCGGTGTCGGTAAAATTGGAAAAGCTTTTTGGGGTGCTTACTCTGTTTCAAAATTTGGAATCGAAGCTCTTTGCCAAATATTAAGTGCTGAACATCATAATGAACCAAGCGTACGATTTAACTGTATTAATCCAGGACCAGTTCAAACAAAGATGAGGAAATTGGCTTATCCATTAGAAGATGAAAAGTTACTATTAAAACCAGAAGATATCCTGGATAAGTATATTTGGTTGATGTCAGATGATAGTCTCGATATTGATGGCCAGAGTATCGATTGTCAGAAATCTTAGTTTAAAGATGTTTCTGAGAGATGGTCATTCTCAACCAATGTGTTTGATTGATTATCAAGTTCTAAATCTAAATTTTTTGGTTCTTTTATGTCTGGAAGATCTGGTAGCTCTTCAAGTTTTTCTAGGCCAAAATAACTAAGGAAGTCAGCAGTAGTAGAAAACATAGCAGGTTTTCCTGGAACATCTCTATAACCTATAATTTTAATCCAATTTCTGTCAGTGAGTGTTCTCATAATACTTGAGCTAACTGATACTCCACGGATAGCCTCAATATCTCCTCTTGTCACAGGTTGTTTATAAGCAATAATAGAAAGTGTTTCCATTAAGGCCCTGGAGTATTTTGGAGTTCTTTCAGCAAATATAATGTTGAGATAATCATTTATAGATTTTTTAGCTTGGATACGATAACCGCTAGCTACTTTAGATACTTCGATCTCCTTTTCTGAGTAATCATTTTCTAATGCGTTTATTGCATCTAATACATCTGTTTTTGTTATTTGGTGCTTATTACTGATTATTTTAAATAGCCTTTCTGTGGACAATGGTTCGTCCGATGAGAGTAAAAGAGCCTCAATAGTATGTTTTAGATTAAAGTTGATCATTATTATTTTTCAACCAAGGTTTTCACATGTATTATACCAAATTCTTTTGCTTGCACTATTTCAATCAAGAGCTCTTTCATCAGCTCTAAGATCGCAAGAAATGTAACTACTAATCCAATCCTTTCTTCTTCTAAATTAAATAATTCTTCAAATCGAACAAAATCCTTATCCTGAATTGTTTCTAAAATTATAGTCATTCGTTCTTTTACAGATAGCGGTTCTTTGATGAAGTGTAGGGTTGAGAACATTTCTGCTTTTTTTAGAACTTCTTGGAATGACACCACTAAGTCCATTACTTTTATATCTGGGAGGACAATAGGTTGGTTAAATTGGTCCGTATCAACTGCCGAAAGAAAAATATCTCTATCAACTCTATCAAGTTGATTAATTTTTTCTGAGACTGTTCTGTATCTTTCATATTCAAGTAGTCGTCTAATTAATTCAGATCTTGGGTCTTCTTCTTCGTCTATATCTTCAAAAATTGGCAGGAGTAGTCGAGATTTTATTTCAGCTAACATTGCTGCCATTAGAAGATATTCTCCTGCTAGTTCTAATTCTAATTCCTTCATAAGGTTAATATAATCGACGTATTGTTCAGTTATATCAGCTATCGGTATATCCAGAATGTTTAAGTTTTGTTTTCTTATTAAATAAAGCAATAAATCAAG
>CAUZCF010000080.1:0-4799 GCA_963578425.1 Gammaproteobacteria bacterium
GATCCATTCGAATCAGCTTTGCTAAAATGGATTGGACCATGGGATCTCTCAGTGATGATTGGGGAACTAGATAATGATAGATCAATCCCTGATCCAAAGTTTTTTGGTTTGCGTTTTGGTTTTAGACCTACAGCATCTCTAGAATTAGGTTTTTCCAGAACATCTCTATTCTGCGGTGAAAATAAATCTTGTGGATTTTCGACCTTCACCGATATGCTCATTGATAAAAATGATGGAGGATACAATGCTTTTGGTTTTGATTTCAGATCCTCATATAAAATTAATGACATTCCCTTTGCTGTCTATGGTCAGTTAATGGGAGAGCCCTTTCAAGATAATGCAATGAGCTTGTTTGGCATGGAAACATGGGGGTTAGTTGATTCAAGTCAACAATTAGAGAGTTATAGATTTTTTGTCGAAGCTTCTTCAACATCTTGTCAGTTCTATAAACATGACAGTGCAAAATACGGCTGTGCTTATCGCAATGAGTTATACACAGATGGTTATCGTTATGACGGCTTAAATATTGGTCACACCAGCGATGGGGACTCAATTGTTCTAAGTTTAGGCGGGATATTGGTTGGTGAAAATTCACAATTACTGAAATCAAGACTTTCTCTTGGTCAATTAAATAGAGGATCAATAAACTCCTATCAACTGACAGAACATCGAACTAATTTTTTTAATGCCGATTTAGGTTATGAATTTGATCTCTATTGGTTTGACATTCCACTGGGAAGTTTTGATGTTGGGGTGGGATACGATATATATAAGGACAAAGTCGATAGCACTTCTGAAAATGAACCAAGAATATACGTTGCCTGGAATAATGACATGGACTTTACACAAGAGAAAACTATGGATTTCTCAGAATATATTGAATTAATTGAAGTCAGTGATGAAGATAGATTAATCACTGAGGAACTTGTTGATAATGATTCAACCCCTTATAGAGATCTAGGTAACTTTGAACTTTTTGAAATCATTGAGATATTTGATGAAGTCACCACCCAAAGAGGTGACACAAGTATTATGGCTAAAGTCTCAACCAACATTCAATCAGTTGAGAATATCTTAAGTGAACTTAATTCATTATCCGATGACGGCAAAACGTTATCCGATTACCTCGGACTCATGGATTCAACTATTTCGCAACGAAATTAGATTAATTCAATCCCAGTTTTTTCAAATATCGATCTCTGAGTCGCTTTGACCGTGTCATGAGACTAATGCTATTACCATCAATAAGCACTTCATCGGCAAAACTGGATACTTCTAATGGGTCGTTGTCCCATACGACTATATCAGCGTGTTTGCCAACCTCTATCGAGCCAATTTCATCTTGTAATCCAAAAGTCTCAGCAATATTTATTGTTAAAGCTTTTATGGCTTCATCTTTTGATAAACCATGGGCAACAGCATTACCAGCACCTTGACGACTTAGATAAGAGTTATGAGTGTTTTGAGAGGTAATTAAAATCTTTACCCCTGCTCTATGGAGTATGGCTGCATTATCTAATCTAGCACCAATGGAATCAAAAGAACTTGGTATATTATCCATTGGATCTATAATCACTGGTATCGATTCTGTAGCCAGTGTGCCTGCTATTCGCCAAGCTTCTTTAGCTCCAAGAAAAATAATATTGATTCGATGCTCTTTAGAAAAATCAATCATTTTTAATAAGTCGGATGCCCGATTTGCTCTAATAATAAGTGGAATCTCACCTTTTAGTAATCTTTGAATCGCCACTAAATCCCTGACGGTATAATCACCGAAATCAAAATACCCTCCTCTTAAAATTGAAGATTTTGATGTAGTAAAACGTCGTGCTAAATCAAAAGAATCTTTAAGCATCAGCATATCGGCTGCTCTAGAATCTTTGCTGCCACCAAACTCCATAATCATGGCTACATCTTTAGCAACTGGTTCTATCTTTAATAATCCATCGGTCTTAAAAACAGATGCCATTCCTGAATAAATTCCAGCACCAGAGGAAGGCGCTACAATGGCAGAAGTAATACCGCCAGAGCGATTATAAGGAATTAAAACAGATGACGGATTAAAGGCGTCAACAATACTAAATCCAGCTGAATAATGATCTGTTGAATCATCTCTTGTTGCTGATTCTGAATCCAATTCTATAAGACCTAAGGTTGAGTGAGGTGCAATTAGGCCTGGGGTTATAATTTTGTCACTTGCATCGATAATAAAAGCATTAGTGGTCTCAATATTTTGGCCAACTTTAGTTATTATGCCTTGATCAATTAAAACATCAGTCTCTAGCAAAGTGCCTTGATCTGTGGCGGTAATTACAGTGGCATTTTGTATCAAGATTCTAGAATTATTTTCGGCTTCTGCAGAAATAAAAAATAAACAAGTAATGATGAAGATAGAGTTAAAATATTTCATAGTCGATCTCCTTCAGGAATTATAATTCCTAAATCAAAATCAGTTCTTGTAAAAGCATCAATTGAGCTATTGTCGTATTTTAAGTGGCCATCAATAAACACTTTTTCAGCTTTAGAATAGATGCTAAAAGGATCGCCACTCCAAATGACTACATCTCCCATTTTACCAGCCTCAAGACTACCCACTTGATCAGCAATGCCTAACGCTTTTGCAGGATTCAAAGTAATCCATTGTATGGCTCTGGCCTTATTGATGTCTAATCCTGAACGATTACCTGCTGAAAGTGCTTTTGCAGCCTCTTGGTTCAGATGCTGAGTGCCTACTGCAGAATCCGAATGCACAATTGCACACCCTTTTCCACTTAAGGCTTGATCGACCATGGCCACATTTTCCCAAACCATGTCAAAGGCTTCGTGCTTAAATCCCCACCAATCAGCCCACATCGCAGCACAAACTCCTTGCTCTGCAAGCAAATCGGCAACTTTATAAGCCTCAATAGCATGATGAAATGTTGTAACTTTATAATCAAACTCTTTAGCAATATCTAACATTACTGCCATCTCTTCGCCCCTGTAACAATGATTCTGAATAAGGATTTCACCTTTGAGTACACCAACTAGTGTCTCTAGCTCAAGATCTCTAGACGGTGCATAGCCTAATTCTTTTGCTTCTTCTGACTTAGACTCGTATTCTTCTAATCGATTCAGATAGGATTGAGCTTCTATCCAGGCTTTTCTATAACCTGCCACATTACCCATTTTTGTTGAAGGTTCAGAATCTCGGTTCCCATACACTCTTTTTGGATTTTCACCGCAAGCCATTTTTAAGGTGTAAGGAGCACCCGGAAACTTCATACCTTGTACAGTAACGCTTCGGATATTTTTTAGTGTCACCCCTCTTCCACCAATTAAATTTGCAGAGCCTGGGAGAACATGGAATGTGGTTATACCGCCCTTAAGAGCTAGAGTGTATTGAGGGTCATGCGTCCATACAGAATGCTCAGCCCATACATGAGGTGTAACGGGGCTAGTCGCTTCATTCCCATCCGAAAGAGAACGAAGACCTGGAGCTGGGTAAACACCCATATGAGAATGAATATCAATAATACCAGGAGTAACCCATTTACCCTCAGCATCAATCACTTGAGCCTCATCGTCGTCTATGCCCACACCCACAGCTATAATTTTATTATTCTCAATGAGTACAGATGCCTTCTCAATAAGTAACCCAGTGCCGGTCAGCACTGTCCCATTTTTTATTATTGTTTTAGGACTAGGGTCTGGACTATAAGTCGATTGATAGGCTTGGTTGAGCATTTCAGATTCGCTAATAGCCTGCAAATTCATTGAGATGAACAACAGATTAAGCAAACAAATCGAGTAACAAAAATGTCGTATTGGTTTCCTCATTATCTCTATCCCCTCACGTTTTATTTAGTTTTGAATACATAGATGAATATAAAACACCTTAAAAGTCAAACTGAGAAAAAAATAAATACTTAATCGAATTGTCTTTACACAATGTTATAGAATATATTTGTGAGTGTTCTTCTAAAAAACCTTATTGCATGTTCAAGTTTTTTCTTGATCAGTCAAACTCTAGCATTAGAGTTTGACGTCAGTACTGATCGGATTATTGAAGCAAATAAGAATAGCAATGAATGGTTAACACACGGCAGAACTTATAGTGA
Organism: Gammaproteobacteria bacterium; assembly: GCA_963578425.1. Classification (GTDB taxonomy): domain Bacteria; phylum Pseudomonadota; class Gammaproteobacteria; order Steroidobacterales; family UBA11654; genus CACPJA01. The sequence goes on from CAUZCF010000080.1 coordinate 4,101, forward strand.
ACAACGATACAGTTCACTTAATCAAATTAACTCAGACAACATAAAAAATCTTAATATTGAATGGTTTTATGATTTAGACAGCAGTCGTGGACACGAAGCCACGCCTTTAATCATTGATGGAATCATGTTTACCACTGGTGCTTGGAGTGTTGTTTATGCCAACAACGCAGTAACAGGAGAGTTATTATGGAAATTTGATCCCCAGGTCCCCAGAGAAAAAGCTTATTACTTATGCTGTGATGCCGTCAATCGAGGTGTAGCGGCCTGGCAAGGGAAAGTGTTTGTTGGAACCCTTGATGGAAGATTAATTGCTCTTGATGCTAAAGATGGCAGTGTTGTGTGGAAGACCATGACGGTTGATAGCTTTGAAGCCTATAGTATTACAGGAGCACCTAGAGTCATTAAAGGTAAAGTAATTATAGGTAATGGCGGAGCAGAGTTTGGTGTTCGAGGTTATGTTAGTGCCTACGATGTTAATAGCGGTGAAATGATTTGGAGATTTTATACCGTTCCCGGAAACCCAGAAGACGGTTTTGAAAATGATGCCATGAGAATGGCTGCAGAAACTTGGAAGGGGTCCGAGTGGTGGAAATTTGGCGGGGGTGGCACAGTTTGGGATTCTATGGCTTATGATCCAGAGCTTGATCTGCTCTACATAGGCACAGGGAATGGATCCCCATGGAACTATAAAATTAGAAG
>CAUZCF010000081.1:0-4791 GCA_963578425.1 Gammaproteobacteria bacterium
CTGACTTTGCCGTCATCAAAACCGCATAATACTGCATTGGCAAATACTTCTGGGCTAGTTGTACCTCTTAGACTTAATCGAGGAACATTATGATTGGCCGTCCATTGTAAAGACCCGTTGGAGCTTTGAAAAGCGGCTAAATTACCGTCCACTGATCTAACAAAGATTTGATCGTTCCTAATAGCAACTGGGGCTAGTATCTCGCTGCTAATTGTAGTGGTCCAAAGAATTTCACCGGTCATAGAATCAATACTGATAAGTTCACCATTATTCGTGCCCAGCACCAGGATCCCATCTTTGTATGTGGGCCCAGCGGTAAAGGAAAAATCAAAGCTTTGCTTCCAGACTTTTTTTCCGTTCTTTGCATTTAAAGCAACCACATTGCCGTTAAAGCTTGCAGCATAGATGCTCTCTCCATCTGTGGTTGGATTTAAGGCAATTCCTAACCCTTCATGCCCTTTACCCACAGAAGATTTCCATTGTTTATCCACATCAACAGTTTCTGTAAATTCAATTAATTCTGCAGGCAACAGTGATTCATCCTCGTCGTCACCACCAAACAATGAACACCCTTGATTTAGAGACAGAAAACATATGATCAATAACCACCTTAGTGACACCCAGCTAGTCACATCATTACCTAATTGTGGTGCTAATGGACTCACGACTGGCTGCTGTCTAAAGGAGTAGCATCGGTTTGAATTTGATCGGATTTCATTTTAATAAAATCAAAATCAAAATTGCCAGGCTCGAGTGAATCAAGTGCTAATGAATAAGCAACTTTAGCCTTTTCTAACTGACCTTGGGCGGCGTATATATCGCCCTTAATGGCTTCATAATAGGGAGTATAAGCAATCGGAGATGCCGTTACTGAGCTCAACAGTGCTAAAGCGCCGTCCAACTCATCTTGTTCAATCATAATGCGTCCGATTCTTAACCGAGCAATGTGCCTAAAGGATTCATCTATAGCATTCTCCATAACAAATTCTAATTGAATAATGGCATTATCATAATCCAATGTATCCATGTGTAACTTTGCCATAGCCAAATGACTTTGTTGTTGATAGGGGCTGCCAGAGAAATTATTATCCATCTCTTGAAGCAAACTTTGGGCTTGGGACATTCTTTGCTGTTTCAATGCAAATTCAACTTCTGCATACAATCGAGATGCGGTTTCTGATTCTCGCAATTGACTCTGTTGATAAAACTGTAAACCAAAATAGGCTGAAATACCTAGGCCTATAGAGAATAGAATGCTTAACCCATTGTCTTTAAGCCATTGCTTTACAACCTCGGCTTGTTGTTGATCTGTTAAATTATCATCCATTGCTCTATTACCTTTATTTATTCAGCGAAGAATTGGTTTATCTCTTCCATAATATTTTCTTCTTTAATGGTTGTCTGTTCTTGATCAATCATTAAAGGTTTAAACCCAAGATTACCTTGTTGAATCTCTTCTTCTCCTATTACAATCGCCAATTCAGAGCCAGATTTATCTGCCTTTCTAAATTGTTGTTTAAAGCTTCCACCGTCCATATTAATCTCAACTGCGTATTCCTCATTAGCATCTCGTATTTTTTCTGCCAAGATACTAGCGTGCAATTCTGTGTCATCTCCAACGGCAACAATATAAATTTTTGGCTGCATATTCTGTTCTTTTTTGGATAAGACTTCAACCAATTCCGTTAACCTTTCAAAGCCAATTGCACAGCCAACAGCACAAACATCCTGTCCACCCAATTGCTTGACCAAGTCATCATAACGACCACCTCCACACACTGTAGCCTGTGAGCCTAATTGATCAGTTGTCCATTCAAACACTGTCTTGGTGTAATAATCCAAACCTCTCACTAACCTTGGGTTCAATTGAAAGCTGATATTATGTTGCTCCAAAGAGTTGGTTAGAGTTGCAAAATGATCCTCAGATTCTGTATCAAGATAGTCGGTGATGTTAGGAGCATTTGAAATAAGATTGCCCATCTCAGGGTTCTTACTGTCGAGAATTCTCATTGGGTTAGACTCTAATCGCTTGGTTGAATCTTCATCAAGATCAGATTTATGATCAGAAAAATACTCAACCAGAGCCTTTCGATAGGTTTGTCTAGAGGTTGAAGTACCTAATGAATTGATCTCAAGCTCAATGGCATCCACCTTTAATGCCTTCCAAATTCTTGAGGTCATTAAGATAATTTCCAGATCAATCTGAGGTCCTTGATAACCAAAGGCCTCCATATTGATTTGATGAAATTGTCGATACCTACCTTTTTGTGGCCTCTCATAGCGATACATCGGTCCCATAGACCATAATTTTTGAGTTTGATTGTAAAAAAGACCGTGCTCAATACCGGCTCTGACCACACCGGCTGTTGCCTCAGGTCTTAGTGATAATGATTGATCCTTACGATCATTGAATGAGTACATTTCTTTTGACACCACATCAGTGTCTTGACCAATGGTTCTTTGGAATAATTCAGTTCGTTCAACAATGGGGGTTCTAATTTCTTGGAAAGCATAGGCCTGCATCACACGCTTAACCTTGGATTCAACAAACTGCCACTTAACCAACTCTTCTGGAAGAAGTGCTGGCATTCCCCGGATTGATTTTATTTGATTGCTCAAGCCCTTAGTTATGGGAGATATACATACCAACCAGTGTCACCAGAAACAGGATTACACCAGCTTTTGCAATAATCTTCAATGCAACCATGTGTTCAACAACATTTGATTCTGTATCATCTGACATAAATTACTCCTTTTTTGTCTAATGTAATTGTTTTTTAAGTTTTTGTCTTAATGTTTTCTTGGCCAAATTTCTAACACTACCAGAAAGTTGTCCGCAGGCAGCTTGGATATCTTCGCCTCTGGTCTTTCTAGTTATGGTCATTATTCCAGATTCTAATAAGATATTCCTAAATTCATCGATGTTTTCTCTGTCGGTGGCCTCAAATTTAACACCAGGAAACGTGTTGAAGGGTATTAAATTCACCTTTGCGGGTTTGTTCTTTAACAATTTAGCTAATGCCTTAGCCTGCTCTTTTCCATCATTAACCCCTTTTAACATGGTGTACTCAAAGGTAATGGTTCTTAAATTCTGTTTTTTTGCATACAGCCAGCAAGCCTCAAGAAGATCAGCAATAGGGTGTTTGCGATTGATCGGAACCAACTCATCACGAAGTTTATCATTAGGTGCATGCAAAGAAATAGCTAATGCAACCCCAACTTCATCGCCTAACTTATTCAATTGAGGCACTAAACCAGAGGTGCTGACAGTAATTCGTCGTCTTGAAATATTGAACCCATTGGGATCATTTAAAATCTTGATGGTCTTTATAATCTCAGGGTAATTAGCTAAAGGCTCACCCATCCCCATGAACACAATATTTGTTATCCTCTTTTCTTCACCCAGACTTTCCCGAGCAACTAAAATCTGGCCAATAATTTCATGTGCTTTTAAATTACGATTAAATCCTTGATGTCCAGTTGCACAAAAAGGGCAATCAATTAAACAACCAATTTGACTTGAAATACATAAAGTTCCCCTATGATCCTCAGGAATAAACACTGTCTCTATTATCTGATTATCCTGTTTACCAATAAGCCATTTAGTGGTCCCATCTCTAGAGACATCAGTTCTCAAAGAAAGATCAAAAGCTAAGGTGCAATGACTATCAAGATATTCTCTTAAGTCAATATTAAAATTGGTCATCGAGTTAAAGTCATAAACTTGTTTGGAATAAATCCATTGCATAAGCTGTTTGACTCTATAGGTTTTCTCCTCAAGACCCTCGAAAAATTCTTGAAGCTCTTTGGGTGGTAGCCCTAAAAGATTGTTTTGTAGATCGGTCAATTTTTAGATTAACTAAAAAAGAAATTAATTTCTTCTCTAGCAGTGTCTGGTCCGTCTGAACCATGGACAATATTTTGTTCAATGCTGGTTGCAAAGTCCTTACGGATAGTCCCTTCATCAGCTTCATCAGGATTAGTAGCCCCCATTAATTCTCGATTTAAACTAATGGCACTATCCCCTTCTAGAACCTGCACCATCACCGGTCCAGAAGTCATGTAGTCGACTAAATCATTAAAAAAAGGCCTGTCTTTATGAACGGCATAAAACTCCTCAGCTTGTTCTTTACTGAGGCGCACCATTTTTGCTTCAACAATTGCAAGACTTGCCTGCTCAAAACGCTTATATATCTCGCCGATAATATGTTTTTCAACACCATCAGGTTTAATAATTGAAAGTGTTCTCTCCATAATAATAGCCTTTATTATTTAAACGCTGAAACTTTCACCACAACCGCACTCGCCTGTAGCATTGGGGTTCTTGAATTTGAAGACCTGATTCAAACCTTCATCAATAAAATCAATTTCTGTTCCCTTGATCAAAGTCATGCTCTCAGGATCAATAACGATAGATATATCTGAAACACTAATAACATTATCATCGTCTGCGACTTCCCCAGCATAGTCCAATAGATAAGAATAACCATTGCATCCCGTCGATTTGATGCTAATGCGCAAGCCAATAGCATCAGGTTTGCTAGACAAGTTTTCTTTGAACCGTTTTATGGCACTGTCTGTTACTGTTAAATTCATTTTTTAGCCTCTGTCAAAGTGATTTATACAGTCTTTTACTGCATCTTCCAACAAAAAAAGCCGATCTTGTCTATTTTTAGGAAGATCTATTAGACTCACCAGTGACTGATAATCGAAATCAGCTAGGCTGAAAACATCCTGATTAATGATTGAGTTAGTGAATAACGAGGTTAAAGCCACCAAATACTGACAACC
>CAUZCF010000082.1:0-4627 GCA_963578425.1 Gammaproteobacteria bacterium
AAGCGTTTGGTCATATGAAAATGATGCTCGTCGAGAAATTTTGGTATGTAATTCGAACCCATGGCAGCTACATTACCGATTAAAGGGCTAATTTGAGCAGCAGATATGCTTCCACCTAAAAGCAACACTGCATTTCTAATCGCCTTTCTCCTTGTGAGTGATATTGAATTTAATTTTATATTTTTATCCATCTTTTAATTAAAGGATCAACCTAAGCGATGCTTGATAATATCTTCGATAGCTCGATTTTCGTCATTATTCTCTGGCCAACATTCTAGACCAATCGGTCCTTTATAGCCTATTGCATCAATGGCATTGAAAATAAAATTATAATTCAATTCTCCCGACCCAGGTTGATGACGCCCTGGAATATCAGCGACTTGTATATAACCAACCTGGTCAATCCCAGCATAAAGATTGTCCACTATATTGCCTTCGGTTAATTGCATGTGGTAAAGGTCCCAGTTAATTTTAATAAAAGGCGAATTAATATCCCTGCAAATTCGTAATGCGTCCGCTGATCCATTTAAAAAATGCCCTTGATGATCAACCGGATTAAAAGGCTCCAGTATTAACATCTTTTTAGCATCCTCCAAAATAGGAGCTGCTGTTTCCAGAGCTAGAGACAAATTCGCAAGGCTATCTGCTTGTGATATGGTTTTCAGTGTTTGGTGCCCAACCACAGTAAACATTGGTGCGTTTAATTGATGAGCTATTTCAGTAACGTGTTTCATTGTTTCTATGAAATCATGGTGATGATTTGTATCAGCAAGGCTGGGTCCTCCCCAACCCGTGAATTGAACAATATTGAGATCCAATTTTTTGGCCAATGTTGCAACAGCATTCATGTTCCTGTTGTTTTTGTTGTGTTCCCAAAATTCTATTGAACTGAATCCTGCCTCAGCGGCTCTCTCAAATCGCTGCATAAAATCAAGATCGGTCCACCAAGATTCCATATTACAAGCCAGACCTTCTAACAATTTCCGAGATTGTTGTTGAGGAGATTGATCTGCATAGAGATTCGAAGTGGCTGCTAGTGTACCCAGCACTGCCATTAATTCTCTTCGTGTTATAGACATTTTAAAACCACACTTTATAAGCTTCTGATGAACCATAGCCAATAGTTCAGTTTGTGGCAATCAAATTGTTGGTCAGTATCTTAAAACTTCTTTAAATAGATTTAAATGAGGTAGGATAAATACTCATTACTTGTGAAATTCTTCTAACTCACTTTAATAAAACAAGGATTTGATAAAAATATGAGCCCAATTAACAAAAACCGTCTTTTTATTGCCAGCTGCACCTCTTTGGCTCTAACCGCAATGACGTTTGCGATTCGTGCACGATTAGAAACAGTATTTGGGCCAGCAGGAGTCGGTTTAACATTGGAGCAAATAGGCTACGCTTTTATGCCTGCATTTTGGGGATTTACAATAGCAATGATTATTGGTGGGCCCATCGTAGATTACCTTGGAATGAAAAAAGTTATGTGGTTAGCTTTTATTCTGCATGCATTTGGAATTATCTTTACATTAGCTGCTACTGATTTCTCATCACTTTTTACAGCAACTATCATCATGGGATTAGGTAACGGTATGGTGGAAGCTGTCTGCAACCCTATGGTGGCAAGTATGTATCCTACCCAAAAAACTAAAATGCTAAATCGATTTCATTTATGGTGGCCTGCAGGGATTGTTATTGGTTCAATCATTGGATACTTAATAATGGATATCGCAGGCCTAGGTTGGCAAGTGATGGTGGCATCTCTTTTTATCCCTCTGGTAGTGTATGGCTACCTAATTATAGGCCAAACATTTCCTTTAACTGAGCGGGTAGAGATGGGTATCAGTACAAAGGCGGCTCTAAAAAGTCTCTTGACGCCACTTTATCTATTTATTGCTGTTTGTATGTTACTTTCAGCCACAACGGAATTAGGAACAACACAACGTATCGAATCACTGCTGAGAGAAACAGGAGTCAATGCACTCTTGGTGCTTGCATTTATTAATGGTCTTATGATGATTGGTCGCTATTTTGCAGGTCCAATTTCAAAGAGAATAAGCACGACTGGTATGTTGTGGTTTTCAGCACTATTTTCCTTTATTGGATTGCAACTTCTGGCTAACGCATCGGGTATGTTTGTTTTTATTGCTGCCGGTGTTTTTGCCATAGGAATAACTTTTTTCTGGCCAACCACGCTTGCATTTATTTCAGAAAATATACCTGAAAGTGGGGCTTTTGGGCTTTCAATTATGGGGGGACTTGGCAATTTGTCAGTTTCAATAGTGCTGCCAGTGATGGGTCGATTTCTTGATAATTCAAATGGAGTGCAAGTTATCCAAACAATGAGTCTTTTGCCGGCTATATTGTTTGTTCTTTATGGTGTGCTATATTTTTATCGAAAAAATTACAACCAAAACTAAACACTAACTGCTTGACCTTACAAATTTATCCAAACTGAGCCTTCATTACTTGAACGTACGACTGCTTCTATAAACTTTACCCCAGCTTTACCGTCCTTAGCTGTAGGAAAACTTACATTTTGATCTACAGCTTCACCATTGCGTGCAGTAAAAATTGAATCTGCAATTTCATTATAAATTGTTGTAAAGCCCTCTAAATAACCTTCAGGATGTCCTGCAGGGACACTGGTTACAAGCGATGCCTCATTCACAACGCTAGAACTGTCTCGAGTGATCCGTCGCGATGGCTGATTTAAAGGAGACAGTATTAATTCATTGGGTTCTTCTTGCCGCCAACTCAGTCCGCCTTGTTTACCAAAAATTCTGAGTTTTAAATTATTTTCATTACCAATTGCAACTTGACTTGCCCATAACATACCTCTTGCATTGCCTTTAAATCGTAATAAAACGTTGGCATTATCATCTAGCTTCCGTCCATCACCAAATCTGGAAATATCAGCACACAAGGCCTCTGGCTTTAAGCCGCTTACAAAGCAAGCTAAATGAAATGCATGTGTTCCAATATCACCAATACAACCACCTAATCCTGATTGTAAAGGATCAGTTCTCCACAGAGCTTGTTTATGACCTTCTTTTTCAATTGGCTCTGCTAACCAATCCTGAGCGTATTCACATTGTATGACTCTAATTTCTCCAATCTCTCCATCTTCAATCATTGATCTTGCACGCCTTACCATTGGATGACCGCTGTAATTATAAGTAACGGCTAAAATCAAGTTATTTTTATTTGCTAGTTTAACTAGCTCATCAGCTTCATGAGTGGTCACTGTCATTGGTTTATCACAAATGACATGAAAACCTTCCTCAAGAAATCTTTTTGCAATTGGAAAATGCGTATTATTAGGTGTAACAATTGTCACGGCTTCAATTTGATCATCTCGACTTGATTCACCCTTAATCATTGCTTCATAGTTTTTATAGGATCTATCTTTTTCCAAACCTAATTCAGAGCCAGAAATTAAAGACCGTTCCGGTTCGGACGATAATGCACCTGCACAAAAGAGATATTTGTTATTGATACAGGCAGCAATACGATGTACTTCACCAATGAAGGACCCTTGACCTCCCCCAACCATGCCCAATCGGATTGGATCTTTTTTTTCTATATCAGCCATTGGTTTAAGATAAGCCCAGCAAACTTTTATTAGATTCTTTATCGCTATCTGATCCTGCAAAATCATCAAAAGCTTTATCTGTAACTCGAATAATTTGATCTCGAATAAAGACTGCGCCTTCTTTTGCACCATCTTCAGGATTTTTTAAACAACATTCCCATTCCAGAACAGCCCACCCTTGAAAGTCGTATTGAGCAAATTTAGAGAAAATGCTCTTAAAATCAATTTGACCATCTCCCAAAGAGCGAAATCGACCCGCCCTATTAAGCCATGGCTGATAACCTCCATAGACACCTTGACGACCTGATGGATTAAATTCTGCGTCTTTGACGTGGAACATTTTGATCCGTTCGTGATAAATATCAATGTGCTGAAGATAATCCAGTGCTTGTAACATATAGTGACTTGGATCGTATAGCATCTGACATCGATCATGGTTATGCACACGCTCTAAAAACATTTCAAATGTAACACCATCATGTAAATCTTCACCAGGATGTATCTCATAACATAGATTGATTCCAGCATCATCAAAGGCATTGAGTATAGGTAACCATCGCTTGGCCAATTCATCAAAGGCAGTTTCTATTAGTCCTGCTGGCCGTTGAGGCCAAGGATAAAGGTATGGCCAAGCCAAGGCACCGGAAAAAGTGGCATGGTTTGTTAAACCTAAATTCTCAGAAGCTTTTGCTGCAAGTAACATTTGACTAACTGCCCATTGTTGTCTAGATTCTGGATTACCTCGAACTTCAGGAACTGCAAACGAGTCAAAAAGAGTATCATATGCAGGATGAACTGCTACCAGTTGCCCCTGTATGTGCGTTGACAACTCTGTAATCACCAAACCGTGATTATCTAATGTTTCAAGAATTTCAGTGCAATAAGACTGGCTATTTGCTGCTTTTCCAAGGTCAAAGAGCCTACTATCCCAAGTAGGAATTTGAACGCCTTTAAATCCAAGATCTGCAGCCCATTTTGCTATGTTATTTAGCGTATTAAACGGGGGGTCATCTCCAACAAATTGAGCCA
>CAUZCF010000083.1:0-4542 GCA_963578425.1 Gammaproteobacteria bacterium
ACAGCGACAACTTATTTTGGTGTTAAAGGTCTTGAAAGAATAAGCATCCCGTCTGTCGTTGTTCTTGTGTTTGTTGGATTATATGCCATCTATTTAAATGTGGTTCAAGCAGGGGGTTTTTCAGGATTTCAGTCACTCTCCACAGCTTTAACTGCCAAAAGCCAAATGACAACAATCGAAGCGATCAATATTGTGATTGGTTCTTGGATTGTTGGTGCAGTGGTGATGCCTGAATACACAAGATTTGCTAAAAAGGGATGGGTAGCGATAGCTATCCCATTTATTGTTTTAATTATTGCTCAATGGTTTCTGCAGATCCTAGGTGCTTTAGGTGGAGTTGTTTCAAACGATTCTTTGTTCTCTACTTTTCTAGGTGTTGATTTAAATATCCTTATGCAACAAGGAATAATTATTGGCTGGATAGGCATCATTGGAATGAGTCTGGCACTATGGACAACGGGTGATGCTAACTTATATCTTCCAGTAATCCAAACCTCCAGTATCCTAAAAAGACCTAAACATGTAATGACGGTTATATGCGGTATACTGGGGACTATTCTTGGGTTGGGCTTATATCAATATTTCTTTGCTTTCCTGACATTACTAGCCAGCATTGTTCCACCATTGATTGGTCCAGTTATTGTTGAATACTATCTTATTGACAAGGATAAATTTCATCAAGGGAACTTTCATGGAGTAACAAGTTGGAACCCTTCAGCTTTTTTAGCCTATATAATCGGTGCAATTAGTACCTATTATTCTCCGATATTTATCATGCCTGCCATCACAGGACTTATTTCATCCATGGTGGTTTATTGGGTGGCTCGTCAACTTACAAAGTAATCATTATGGACTACAGCTGTTTTAACTATGAATTGAAAGGACATGTTGCACATGTCATTCTCTCTAGAGGAAAAGAACTAAACACAATGACTAAAGCTTTTTGGTCAGAACTGCCTCATTTAATAGATGATATTGCAAACAATGGCGATGCTAGAGTAATTCTATTATCCGCAAAGGGAAAACACTTTTGTGCCGGTATGGACCTTGCTAATTTCAGTGAAGGTGAGATTCAAAAGGATAGAATCGATGCAAATTTAGGCAGAAAAAATGAAGCCACTTACAGGATTACTAAAGATCTTCAATACACCATCAGCTGTCTTGAAAAAGCTAGAATGCCTGTGATAGCTGCAATTCATGGAGCTTGTATTGGTGGTGGCGTTGATATGATTAGTGCCTGTGACCTAAGATATGCCTCGAAGGATGCGTTCTTTTGTGTACAAGAGATTAATATAGGTCTTGCTGCTGATGTCGGAACACTCCAAAGACTACCCCATATAATACCGGAAGGTATTGTAAGAGAGTTAGCTTTTACCGGAAGAAGATTTTCTGCGAAAGAAGCTTTTGAATATGGCTTGATTAACTCAATATTTGATACCCAGAATCAAATGATTGATCATGCAGAATCAGTTGCTAAAGAAATTGCTAGCAAATCACCATTAGCTATATCAGGAATTAAAGAAGTGATGAATTATAATCGAGATCACTCAATCGAAGAATCCTTAAACTATGTGGCCTTATGGAATTCTGCTATGAACTATGCTGATGATATGAAAGAAGCCTTTAAATCTCAGTTAGAAAAAAGAGATCCAGAATTCGAGAAATTAATTAAAAAGAAAAAATATCTTGAAGATTAATTATTTCTCCACTAACTCAATCCATTCTCCTGCAACACCAACAGTGACACCAACTTTTCTCCCGTTGTAGGGAAATGCTTCTATAGTAGTTGGTTTCTCTCTCCAAGTGACATCTATTGCATCTAATGAATCGACAAAAAATGAAACGACAGAAGTTGATGGAGGCAGATGGCCATCAGCTATCTCTCTTGGAACAATTGCTTCAGGATACTCATCTAATTCAATAAGAAAATCTTTATCAAACTCAGCAATAGCAAGAGGATAAAGAGTATCTTCTGGTAAATCATTTAATCTAGAAATAACTCCTATGGTCCAATCTGAGGCTTCAGTTACTGGCATATCAAAGGTTTCACGGTAGTATTCCTGCAAATCTTCCATGGAAGGTCCACCGACAACCATAATAAAAACTCGATCAACATAAGATTTTGCAGATCCAAGATTGTATCCAGATCCATCAGGTATGATTCTTGTAAGATAGATCATTTCATCAGATGGTCCAAGAACTTGCATTGCTCTTGGAGCATTTGGAGTAGGGTATAAATCATAGGGCATACCTATGATTCTGAAAGGGGAATTATCTAATTCTTCTGCTAGCTTGTCCGGATCTTCAACCAAAATTTCTGTAGAATTCCAGCCATGGGTCCCCACAGGCTTATAATTTGTTTTCTCCTTATCCTCTATGAATCTTAAGTAAACGTCTTCTCCACTTTCTGGTTGCATAATTATATAGGGATGATTAATCATATCCTCAGCATCCCAGGCAGAGGCTAGATTTTCATTGACGTTTCCTTCAACCACTGTGTCATAACCAAGGTAGTCATCATAAGCTTGTTCTGTAACACTCAAATTGGTGACTAACATCGTTACCATTAAAATAGATTCCAACATAAACAATCTCCTGTAGTCTCGATTAATTAATAAATATCACTTCCGATTAATTATAGAATACTGTATGTTTCGATGAAGTAAAAAAAACATTAATTGATGCTTACTACTATTTCCCAAAATCCAAAATATTACAGATGGGTAATCCTATTTGTTTGTTTTCTTATTATTACCCTTACCAATGGCCTAACCTTAGGTGGACTGTATGTTTTTGAAGAAGAGATAATGAAGTCACTCTCTGAAATCACAGGAGAGAATATTCTTCGTGCTGACTTAAAACTGAGAGATGCTCTAACTTTATGGTCAACAGCCGCAATTGGCTTTTTCTCAGGAATGTTGGCTGACAGAATTGGTGTAAAAAAATTAATGGTTACAGGTATGGTTATTCTTTCTGCCTGTTTTTATTTCTATGGACAAGCTCAATCTTTGGCTGATATGTATATCTTGCATATCTTTATGGGACTGGTTCTTTGTATATCCGGAATGATTGTTAACGTTATTCTTATTACTAAGTGGTTTAACAACAGCAGAGGATTAGCCATAGGAATTCTTTTAGCAGGAACAAGTGTGGGTAATGGTCTTTTTCCACAAATCAATGCTTATCTTTTAAGTATTGGTGATTGGAGGGAGGTCATGTTATGGCTTAGTCTAATACCTTTATGCTACATCCCGTTTTTATTATTATTGGTCAAGGAAAGTCCAGAGGCTCTAAATCAAGAAAATCAAGAGATAGATCAAGATTTCAGTCAAACCAATCATAGTGGAGGCTTGACTCTAAAAGAAGCTCTAAGGACTAAGAACTTCTGGTTACTGTCCTTAATGGCATTTTGTACTTTCTATTCAATCTTAGCGATGACAGGGCATGTTTTCTTATTAATGATTGAAGAAAATTCACGACAAGTCGCAGCTACTGGAGTATCAATCATTTTCATTGGTGGATTTATCGGAAAAGTGCTCAGTGGAAAAATGGCTGAAGTTGTTGGGAGAAAAAAGGTTCTTCTCACCGGTGTAGGGGTAATGTTTATCGGTTCTATTTTCATCGTACTCGCACTATTTTTCAAAGACCCTATCTATATCTGGGTAGGTCTAGCCTTATACGGGACAGGATGGGGAGGTTTATACACAATGATTCAGTTACTTACAGCAGATTTATTTGGCTTAATTGCACTCGGAAAAATTATGGGTGTCATCAATATTCTGGATACTATTGGTGGCGGTTTAGGGCCATACATGACAGGGATCCTATACGATATAACCCAAAGCTATTTACTGCCTTTTTCTTTAATTAGTTGTTTATTGTTAATTGCCTTTATCTCTTCATCTTTGCTTAAAATTGATGATCAAGCCATAGAGATTAACCGCTAAAAACTTCTTAATGATTCAGATCTATTATTCATAAGTTTCTTATGATTGATGATAAAGAAATAGAAGATCCAAAACGTAACTAATCAACTTTTAACTAGGTATAATCTAGATTATGAACGGAATCAAAAATTACTCTCTTGATGGAAATATTACCCTCGTAACTGGGGCATCCAGAGGTATAGGTGCAGGTATTTCTGATTTATTTGGTCAAGCTGGATCAACTGTAATAGGTACTGCCACCAGCCCTGAAGGAGCTCAATCTATCTCTGAAAGATTCTCTAAATTAAACATAAAGGGAAGAGGAGTGGTTCTCGATGTTTCTCAATCCTCTCAGGTTAATGAATTAATAAAAGAACTCAAAGCAAACAATGAAAACCCAACAATTCTTATTAATAACGCAGGCATTAGTATGGAAAGTCTAATGATGAGAATTAAAGAGGATGATTGGGATAAAGTGATCAAAACTAATCTATCTTCGGTTTTCTTTCTTTCCAAAGCTGTGATTAGAGGAATGATAAAAAAAAGGCAGGGCAGGATCATTAATATTGGCTCAGTGGTTGGCTCAATAGGAGCTATTGGGAATGCTCATTACAGT
>CAUZCF010000084.1:0-4536 GCA_963578425.1 Gammaproteobacteria bacterium
CCGCCTCTTTATGAAATTGAAGAATACACAGCGGAAGGTTGGCGAGCTAATAAAACCATAACAATAGACATTAACTATAACTATGAGCGATCTATTGAAAATGGCCTGGACCCTGCTCATAACGAATTTATTCATCCAACCCATGGATTTGAGGGAACTAAGAATGACTACCAAGTTAATCCAACACAAATAACGGATACCGATTGGGGAGCAGACTTTGCTCAACTATTTGACGCCCCGCCTTTAGACAAAGAGCTCTATGGGGATGAGGCAAGACAAGAATCAGGAGACTTGACTGTTTTTGGTGGCTATCATGGCCCGAATACATTAATTACTCAAATTCACACTAAAAAAGATATTAATTGGTTTCATCAATACTTTTTTGAACAACCCATCAATCAGTCTCAAACCAAAATCTTTTTTGTCAATTTGAGAAACTGGCTTTTGGATGAAAACATGGATGCAATGGTCATGGAAAGAAACATGATTATTGCCAATGAAGATATCGCTGTAATGAGTGATCTTAGACCGGTGGTTACACCCCCTGTAAAAACCAAGGAAATATTGGTGCCAGCTGACCTAATTATTGGTACGTACAGAAGTACCTTAGAAGGATTTAAAGCCAAAGGTTATAAAATAGATGTAAATCAAATGCAACAACAGCAACATGAGACTGCATTTGCTATTCCATGCCCTGATAGAAAAACTGAAAAAAACTGGGTGCTTGATCCTATTCCATTGGTCAAGTGAAACAAATAGGTCTTTAGAATAAGAGCTTATTGAGCAGATAAGCCTCCATCAATCACTAACTCACTTCCAGTGATTAATTTTGATTCATCAGACGAAAGAAACAAGATTGCATTAGCAACATCTTCTACATCAGCAAGGCTTCTCGCTGGGATTTGTTTTTCTAATTTTTGAATTAGTTCATCACTAGGATTTGCAAAAAACGATTTCATCATTTCAGTTTTGGCAAACACTGGATGAATACTATTACATCTCACTAAGTTTGTGGTTCTCGCACAATGAAGAGCAACAGATTTTGAAAGGTGCCTGACGGCTGCTTTAGCACTGTTATAAGCAGCAAAATTATGGCCTGCGACTATTCCAGCTATAGAAGAAACATTGACTATAGAGCCATTCCCAGAATCTCTCATAAGCGGTATTGCATATTTACAGCCATAAAATACAGAATCTAAATCAACCTTATGAACCCAATCCCATTCTTCAACAGTTGTTGCCTCAACATCTCCCATGAAGCCGATACCAGCATTATTAACCAGTATATTTAATTTTCCTTCAGCACCTTGGATATGGTCTACAACTTTTTCCCAGTCTGCTGTGTTAGTGACATCATGGTGTAAGAAATTTAGATCAAATTCCTCTGCCACTATTTCGCCACCCTGCTGATTAATATCTGAGATATAAACCACTGCTCCTTCGGCCTTGAACATTTCTGCAGTTTTCTTACCAAAACCTGAAGCCCCACCAGTTATAAGAGCAACTTTACCTTCCAATCTATTAGCCATAATTTTTATACATTGTTAAAATTAGTTAGTTATTATAACTTCATAAAATCAAAAAAAGATAACAATAATTCAGTCAAGGAGACACGGTGAGTACAACAATTGGTCCGATAAAATTGTCTGAAGGTATATCTAGATTTAATGCCGTCACTTACCTTTATGCTTGCATCATTTGTATTGGTATTCTGGCTGGATTAAATTTCATTCAGCCATACATACTCAGTGTGGTTCTAGAAATACCAAGGTCTGAACAAGGAACCGTTAGTGGCAGCCTTGCTTTTATGCAAGAAATTATTGCCATAATTTTAGTGTCTTTCTTTGGCATCTTATCTGATCGAATTGGTCGAAGGCCAGTAATGGTTTTTGGAACAATGGTGGTGGCATTGGGCTTTGCATTGTTTCCTTATGCAGAAAATATGAATGAGCTATACATCTACAGATCTATTTTTGCTATAGGTGCCGCTGCGCTCTCCTCAGTATTGGCTATTATTGTTAATGATTACCCAACTGAACAATCAAGAGGAAAATTTGTAAGTCTTCATTCAGTTCTTAATGCGCTTGGGGTTGCTATCTTTGCTGCGTTTCTGGGAAGGCTACCAACAGTGTTCACTAATATGGGCTATGACCCTATAACTGCTGGCCGTTTTACGATGTTATTTGTTGCAGGCCTCGCGTTTTTATCTGGCCTGATATTTGCAGTTGGATTAAAAGGAGGTACACCAGAAAATCAAAAAGAAAAACTAGGCTTTAAGCATCTAATGGCCACGGCGATAGAATCCATGAGGAACCCTAGGATTTCTCTGGCTTTCGCAGCAACACTTTTAGCTCGTGCTGATGTTTCAGTTAATGGGATTTTTATTTCGCTGTGGGCGGCAACCAGTGCGATTGATTTAGGACTTACAACAGGTGAAGCGTTTAAACAAGTTGTGCCTGTGATTGTAATCACAAATCTTCTAAGTATTGTCTGGGCTTTTCTTTTTGGATCAATTATCGATCGAATCAACAGAGTAACGGCAATGGTAGTTGCAATGGCGCTTGGGGTCATAGCTTATGGGTTAATAGTTTTTGTTGATACGCCACTGAATTATTCTTATTTACCGATTTTTATACTAATTTCTGCCAGTGCCATTGGGACGGTGATCGCCACGGCTAGTTTAATTGGGCAAGAAGCTCCAGTAAGAGAAAGAGGAAGTGTCATTGGTGTCAGCGCATTCTTTGGCGCTTGCGGGATACTGGTTGCAACTTCAGTAGGTGGTTTATTATTTGATACTTTTGGTCCCAAAGGACCGTTCCTGCTTATCTGCTTTACACATGCAGTAATCTTGTTTGGTGCCATTTTTGTCAGGATTAAATCCCCAGGTGAATACTTTGGTGACAACAAAGAGACGGTGTAATGATAAAAAAAGGTTACGTCGACACATCAGGTGGGCAATGCCATTATAGATATACTGAAGGGCAAGGCGATCCGATTATCTTTTTACATCAAACACCCAGTTCTTCATTAATGTTTGAAAAATTAATGCATTCGCTGGAAGGAATGAATGCAGTGGCCATTGACACTCCTGGGTTTGGTCAAAGCTTTAACCCCACAGACGAGCCTATGATTAAGGACTATTCAGCTTGGTTAATTGAGGCCATTAATTCTCTTGAAATTAATGATTATCATTTATTTGGTCATCACACTGGAGCTTCAATAGCTATGCAAATCTCGCTCATGGAAGAACAATCAGTTAAATCATTAACCCTTGTGGGTCCTTTTCTAGCAACTGCAGAGGAAAAAATGGAAATGAAAAAAAATATTAGTTCTAATTGGAGCCCAACAAAGGATGGCTCTCATCTTGAAAAAGCCTGGCATCTTGCAGGGGAAATTCTTGGCGCAAAAAATGATTTAGATCTTAGGCAAAGAGAAACTTTGGATGCCTTAAGAGCACATCATTCTGCAGAACAAATGCATCGTGCAGTTTGGGAATACTCTGACATTGATACTTATAAAAAAATACAGCAACCTTGTTTAATAATGTGTGCAAAAGACGATGTGATGTACCCCTTTTTCAACCGCGCAAAAGAAATTAATCCAAACTCACAAACACAAGTAATTCTGGGTAAGAATCTAGAATTGGATTTAGACACTGAATCCATTGCAAATAAATTTAAAGGCTTTATAAATAAGATTTAGGATTTCACATGGACAATCAATTTGGACAACGTTTATCTTCTCTAACCAGTTGGTTGGTCTTGATTCTGTTTGTGATAGTGTTCTTTAATATGTCTGAAACACCCAGAGTCCCGACTGAGTCACCCGAACGTGAAATCTTAAGGAGTTTCCATTTGGTTATGGGCTCACTGTTACTTGTGTTTAGTTCCCTTCGGGTTTATCTATGGATGTATTTCCCTCCTCAAAATACTCAGCGATTACTCCCCGATCAGGCTTACACTCAAATTCATATCCTTCAATTCATGCTTTATATATCATTTATTGCACAAGGACTATCTGGTATTTTTACAGCGTGGTCAGATGGGTTGATTCAGTTTCTACCAGGCACAGACACAGTTAATCATTCTCTTTGGGTAACATTCGGGTATCTGCACAGTGTTTTTGCCTTTTTTTACCTCATTCTGATCTTCTTCATTTTATTGTTTAGAATCTATCATTTGCTTAAATACAGAGTCATCAGTATCAATATTTTTGCCTAACAACGATGAGAAACTACTTTATTAATGCAAGAGCAACGCACTGGTTATTGGTAGTGATTTTGTTTGCTATAGCCTGTTATTTACCTTATTTAATCTTTGGGGCCTTCCCTTTTTCTACAACAGTTAATCTGCCTGAAGACAAGATTGAGAACTTGGTCAAGGACTTAGATCTTCCTAACTACTATGATTTGTATTCTGATCAAGCAACTGCAGAAGATAAGTTACTTGAAAAACAAGCATTTGATAGCTGGGAAGGCGGGAAATGTAGGTTCTGCCACTCCCTTAGGGAAGATGACCGAGCTAGAATGGCCCCTAG
>CAUZCF010000085.1:0-4519 GCA_963578425.1 Gammaproteobacteria bacterium
TTTAGAATGCAGAGAGGAGATTGTTCATTTAGAGAACCAAGCGGATGACATAAAAAATCATATTCGAAACAACCTTCCAACATCACTTTTTATGAGTGTTTCAAGACAGGATTTATTGGATTTAGTGTTTACAATGGATGGCATTCCTAATGCAGCAAAAGATATTTCAGGGGTAATGATTGGGAGAAAAATGGAAATCCCAAAAGAGATCCTAGAAAGTTTTGTTGATTGTTCTAAGGCTGCCATCAAAGCAGCCAATCAAGCATCTAATGCGATTAGAAAAGTAGACGGCATGCAAAAAAGAGGTTTTGGTTCCCGTGATGCATCAGTATTAAGTGAGCTCGTCGTTGAGTTAGAGCAAATGGAAAGAGAAAACGATGAATTAGAAATAGACTTACGCAATAAATTTTTTGAATATGAGAAACAATACGATCCTGTAGAAGTTATGTTTTTCTATGATGTAATCAATAAAATTGGTTCCCTTGCAGATATTTCTCAAACTGTAGGACATCTTCTGGTGCGTTTAGTATCAAAATGATTTAAGGAAAAAGATTAATGGAAATAATAATGGAATATGGCTATATCTTGCTGATTATTGGCTGTGTTTGTGGTTTCTTTATGGCTTGGGGTATTGGTGCAAACGATGTTGCTAATGCTATGGGCACTTCTGTAGGTGCTAGAGCTTTAACTTTATGGCAAGCTGTTTTAGTCGCATGTGTGTTTGAATTTGCAGGAGCTTATCTTGCAGGCGGTGAGGTTACATCAACAATTCGTAAGGGCATCATTGATGCAGGGGTTATGTCTGATAATCCTGAATTATTAGTTTATGGAATGATCGCTTCATTACTAGCTGCAGGAATTTGGTTATTAATCGCTTCTTACTTTGGTTGGCCTGTTTCAACAACTCATTCCATTGTGGGAGCAATAGTTGGGTTTGCTGCTGTGGGCATAGGCGTTGATGCTGTAGCATGGGGAAAAGTAGGCTCAATTGTTGCCAGTTGGGTAGTTTCACCAGTTATAGCCGGGACAGTTTCTTTTCTGTTATTCACAAGTGTTAAACGATTAATTTTGCAAACTTCAGATCCTTTTATGAATGCAAAAAGATATGTTCCTTTCTATATGTTTCTTACTGGTTTTGTTGTGTCAATGGTCACTTTTTTAAAAGGCCTAAAACATGTTGGTCTAAGTTTTACTGCATCTGAAAGTATTGTATGGTCACTTGTCTTTGCTTTGGTCATTTCTTTATTAGGAACACTTATGTTGCAAAGAATTGATAACACAAAAAAAGAAAAGAATGGCGCTATGTTTGATGGCGTTGAAAGAATTTTTGCAGTTCTCATGGTGTTTACAGCTTGTGCTATGGCTTTTGCTCATGGATCAAATGATGTGGCTAATGCCATAGGTCCTCTAGCAGCAATTGTTTCAGTAGTGCAAAGTGGAGGAGAGATAGCCTCTAAATCAATTTTGCCGCCATGGATCTTATTGATTGGAGCCTCAGGTATTGTTATTGGATTGGGTACGCTTGGTTACAGAGTCATGATGACCGTGGGCAGAGCCATTACAGAGCTCACTCCAAGCAGAGGTTTTGCAGCTGAACTGGCGGCTGCAGGAACAGTTGTTGTTGCTTCCGGAACTGGTCTACCAATCTCGACAACACATACCCTCGTTGGAGCAGTCCTAGGTGTTGGTTTAGCTAGAGGCATCGGTGCTATTAATTTAGGCGTGGTTGGGAAAATTATCCTGTCTTGGATTGTAACTTTGCCTGTGGGTGCTGGCTTATCTATTCTGTTTTTCTTTGCATTGAAGGGAGCTTTTGGTTAATTGAAAATCACAGTAAAAATGATACATTCTTTATCATTCATGTTCTTAGGACTCTTAATTATTACCCCTCAATTCACACAGGCATCTGCTCTAGCGACGTCATTTGATTTTAGACACCGTTATGAGTACACCGATGATGATAGCAAGTCAGCAAAACGCAGAAGGCATAGAATACGCACACGGCTAGGCGTTCAATATTCACCTAATGAACGATTAAAAATTAAAGTAAGATTTGCCACTGCCGAAGCAAACACCACAGGAGCTAATCAAACACTTGGACATGACTTTAGTTTAAGTGATATCGGTATGGATCAGTTGTATATAAATTATGCACTAACAGATAATTCATCTATTGCACTAGGTAAAATGAG
The DNA here is from genome assembly GCA_963578425.1 of Gammaproteobacteria bacterium. Classification (GTDB taxonomy): domain Bacteria; phylum Pseudomonadota; class Gammaproteobacteria; order Steroidobacterales; family UBA11654; genus CACPJA01. Next base: position 2,193 of record CAUZCF010000085.1, read on the forward strand.
TAATCCGTTCTTTAAACCCAATAAAAGCCAGTTACTCTTCGACGGAGATTACAATCCTGAGGGAGTTACTCTAAGTTTTAATAAAGATAATTATTTTGGCAACATTGGATTCATTAAGTTTGATGAATCTTCATCTAAAGCATTTAATATCAGGGGTTTCCAAATCGGTACGAGCAACAAAATCTCAAATCAAACAAATTATAAAGTTGCCTTAGCTCAATACAATTTTGATGATATTAAAGGCAGGCCTGCTTCTGAAATTACTTGGAATGGACAAATATTTGGCAACCCTGTTGATACTAATAACAACTATTTGAATAATTATAGTGTCACTAATCTTTCTGCTGAGATTAAGACAAAATTAGGTATTGGTTTAATTCCAACAACATTTTTTATAGATTATGTAAGAAATTCTAAAGCTGATGAAGACGATTCGGGCTTCCAAATTGGATCCAAGCTGACTTTAAATGATTTTTGGAAAGTCACCTATCTTTATAAAGACGTCGAGAAAAATGCTGTCTTTGGTGCCTTAGTGGATTCAAATTTTGGAGGAGGTGGTGTCGGTCATAAGGGACATCAGCTTAATGTCAGTTATACCTTTTCAAAAAATATTAGCGTTGAATTAACCTGGTTTGATAATAAGAACAAGATGGAAATTGATTACAAAAAAACTTTTCTTGACCTTAAGTATAAGTTTTAAACCTCAATCAGTTAGCCCCCCATCCTCCCTCTGAGTAACCTTTAGGTAGACCAGAGTCTACAGTAAAACCATAGAGTTCTTCATCAGGAAGACAAGTTTTAACCATTCGATTAACTTCCATTAAAGCCTTAAGATCAATGCCTGTTTTTAATCCCATTGAGTCAAGCATAAACACTAAATCTTCAGTAACAATATTGCCGCTAGCACCTGGCGCGAAAGGACAACCACCAATTCCACCGAGAGATGAATCTAAGGTCGTAATCCCTTCCTCAAGTGAAGCCAGAGCATTAGCTAGTCCTAGGCCTCGAGTATTATGCAGATGCATACTCGAAAGATTGTTAGCACCCACTTCTTGTTTTAGTAAACGAATAAGTCTTTTGATTTGTGTCGGGTTTGCATAACCCGTTGTGTCAGACAGTCCGACTTCGTCACAACCCAATTCCATCATTTTGACAGCTAGAGAAATCACATCTTTTTCAGAAACTTTTCCTTCTATGGTGCACCCAAAAGCAGTTGATAAATTACCTTCAAATTCTGGTCTTTTATTTTTATCAAGAGTGTTCAAGTACTCAGTGATTTTTCTAATTTCTTCCAAAACTTCATCATGGGTTTTTCTTAAATTTGCTTGACTATGAGTTTCACTGACAGACAAAGGCAGACACATTTTATCGACGCCTGCATCAATGGCATTTTTTGCCCCCATAAAATTAGGCACTAAGGCGACAACAGTAAGGTTTGGAAGACTTTTTGCGTATTCAACAATCTCTGAAGTATCTGCCATTTGTGGTAATAATTTTGGCGGTACAAAAGAGCCCACTTCAATTTCTCTAACCCCTGCTTCTGCCTCAGCTTTTATCCATTTTTTCTTGTCACTAGTTGACATAATGGTATCTATGCTTTGCAGACCATCTCTTGGTCCAACTTCACTTACTAATACATCAATATCAGACATATCGTTCCTTATTCATTTTCAACATAAGTTATTTTATTTCATATGAACATTGACGATCACTTAACTCATCAAGACCCAGCGCTTCCTTCATAATAAAAAATATATCAGTGTTATCAATTACTCCTGTTAAATTTGATGCCCCAGGACCATAAGCAAAAGCAGGAATCATTGATCCTGTATGAGTGCCTACACCTATTGCAGTATTCCATGATACTTTCATCTTGTTGCTAGGTTTATTATTAAAATCATTCATTTCTATAAGCAGACCTCCGGTTTCATGGTCTGAGAGGACGATGACCAATGTATTTGTATCTGCTTTAGCATACTCTAATGCACGGTCGACAACTTGATTGAACTCATCCATTTCTTTAAATTGGGCATTAAAATCATTCTCATGTCCTTCCCAATCTATTTGAGAACCTTCAGCCATTATGAAAAAACCAGCACAATTATTGACCACCATCTTTTCAGACTGCTTTAGTGTGAAATTAAACATTTCTAAAAGATTTGGTTCATTTTCTTTTCTAATGAACCCTTCACTTGCAAACAAACCAAAAATTCTTTTTGATGGATCAAATTGAAAATTATTGAAATCTTCTTTTGAACTCAAGTAACTTTCTTGTTCTTTTATTAGGCTAAGAATATCAAGCTGATCCTCTCTTTGACCTCCTAAAT
>CAUZCF010000086.1:0-4446 GCA_963578425.1 Gammaproteobacteria bacterium
TAAACAAGCATAGGTCTTGGTCCCTTGTATTGAGAGAGTCTTGCTCTAACTCCATATGACCAACTCTTATCTTCCCTAAGATTCATGTTTAATCTTGAGGTGAAACTGCCTCCTATTACTCGATTCATAAGGTCTATATCAATTTCATCAGATGAACCTATGGCAGGCATTAACTGACCTGCGACTATTAAAGACTGAACCGCACCTGGCTTATCTACGAGATAAACTCTTCTAATGTCTGACTGATTCACAACTTCGTAATCGAGTTGAACACCCTTGAGCATCTTGTTTTCTGCTAATTTTCCAAACTGTGACTCAAGCATTGGCACTACTTCATCTAATGTAGTGTTACCAACCACAATCAAACTTGCATTACTAGGAGCAATAAAACGTTGTTTATAATTCATCAAGTCCTCACGACTCATCCATTGTATTGACTCTCTGGTTCCGTTCCCACTGAAAGGTTTTGCATAGGGATGATTTTCTCCATAAAGAATCTTGGGAATAAGATTAGAAACCATACCGTTTGGAGTCGATAAAGATTGATCGATTGCCGCTAACCACCTTGATTTTTTCCTTTCAATTTCTGTCTGATCAAAAGTTGGTTCTGTGATTACTTCATACATGATCTTTAATGAATCAACGAAGTTAGATTTTAAAGATGAGATATTCACACTCGATACGTCCAATCCAGTGTTTGTGTATAGATCAGTGCCTAATTCTTCCAACCGATCACTCAATTCTAAAGCGTCATAACTACCAGTGCCTTCTGTCAACATGGACATAGTAAAGCTGGCTAATCCTGGTTGTTCTTTAGGATCAGTCGCATGACCAGATTTTATTTGGAATGATAAATTAATCATTGGCACATCATGTCTTTCTGCTAGCACAACATCTAAACCATTGGACAGCTGAGCTCGTTGTATTTTAGGTAAATCCAAGACAGGAAAATCTGTTGGAAACGGTAATTGTGTTCTATCGACTACAGACTCGGAGGAAAAAGTTCTGTTTTCCTCAGGAACAACGGTTAACACATAAGCCCCATCAGTTAACCAAGCACTAGCTGTGGTTTTAATATCTTTGTTAGTGATTTCCATCATGTCATTGATAAACTTTAGATAGGCACCTGGATCACCAGAATACACTTCAGAATATGCAAGAAGATCAGATTTTCCACCAAATCCCCCTATTCTTTGTAATCCCTTTATCCATGAGGCACGAATTGATGTTTTTGTGTTTTTTAGTCGTTTTGCATTAGGGCCTCGCTTAATAAACTCAGAAAGAGTGTCATCAAGAGCAGCTTCAAGTTCTGCAAGTGATTGTCCATTAGCTAAATCTACAGCAATCCAAAATTGACCCGCAAGTTCACGATCATAATAAAAGGCTGATACGCTTGTAGCCAGTCGTCTTTTGTAGACTAACTCTTGATATAAAGATGAATTCTTGCCTCCAGTCAATAAACTTGCCATCAATTCAAAGTGTGTTTGTTCAGGTGATCCAATTTCAGGTGTGTTCCATACTTTATAAATTCTTGTGTTGGGAACACGATCATACATAATTTCTCTTTTCTCACCTGACCGCTTAGCTATCCACTTTTTCTTCTTGATTGGTGATGGGCCTGGAGGAATATCACCAAAGTATTTAGTGACAATTTCTTTGGCTTCATCGGTATTAATATCTCCTGCTAAAGATAACACTGCATTATTTGGACCATAATATGTTTTAAACCAGTTTTGAACATCCTCAAGGGTCGCTGCGTTTAAATCTTCAAGTGAACCAATGGTTGTCCATGAATATGGATGGCCAACTGGAAATGTTGATTTTGATGCTTGCAAGAAAACTCTGCCGTAAGGTTGATTTTCCCCCTGCCGTTTTTCATTCTGAACCACACCTCTTTGTTCGTCTAACTTTTCTTCATTAACCACTCCTAATAAATGCCCCATACGGTCTGATTCCATCCACAGAGCTAAATCAAGAGCGGGAGTTGGAACATTTTCAAAATAATTGGTTCTATCATTATTGGTCGTCCCGTTCATATCTGTAGCACCAACTTGCTGAAATGGACTAAAATATTCATTGTTGTAGTTCTCAGTACCATTAAACATTAGATGTTCAAATAAGTGTGCAAAGCCAGTTTTACCTGGGCGTTCATCTTTTGAGCCAACGTGATACCAAATATTAACAGCCACCACAGGAATTTTCCTGTCCTCATGAACAATGACTCTTAGTCCGTTGGGTAAAGTGAATTTTTCATACTTAATTTCAGGAAGGCCCTCATTAGCAAGAGTTGAGAAAGAAATGAGGAAAATAAGAAAAGAAGTAATAGTTTTATTTAAATTAATCATAATATGTTTTAGGCTTATTTATAAATTCAACAAATGATAAAGATATTACAGAGAAAATGAAACATCAATTCAAGATAATCGTTGTTTTTGTATGTATATTATTATGCAATCCTTTCGCTTACGGTGCTGAGGAGAATAACCTATCAAAAGCCATTGATAGTCTTTTTGATAATAGAGAAGGCAGACCTGGTTGTGCAGTTGGTGTTATTAACAATGGCGAATATATTCATAAACGGGGTTATGGATTAGCCAATCTTGAACAAAATATAAGCATTGATGAAAACTCTATTTTTAGAATTGCGTCAATCAGTAAGCAATTTACTGCCATGGCCATTGCTATCCTAGAAGAGAAAGGCTTATTGGCATTTGATGATGAAATGCAGAAACACATTCCAGATTTAATTGATTACGGAGAAAAAGTGACAATTAATCAAATGATTCATCACTTCAGTGGTTTGGGTGATTATGAATACATGGATTATCCTGGCCGCTTTAGAAATGCTGTTGACGAAGAGTTTCGGTGGGGAAATGAAGATTATCTTACTAATGAAGAATTTTATGCATTAATTCAAACTCTGCCTCTTATTAGAAAACCTGAAAGAAAATTTTGGTACAGCAATACCGGCTATGCTCTTTTAGGGTTAGTAGCTCAAAACGTAAGTGGATTAAGCCTTAGAGAATTAGCAGAACGAGACATCTTTAAACCCTTGGCGATGAACGATAGCTTTTTTAATGATGATGTGAATTTAATTATAAAAAACAGAGCTGATGCCTACTCACCGATAAAAGGTAAGCCTGGTCAATATAAAATCAATATGACCAATTTAAGTTGGGTCGGAGACGGGGGCGTCCATACCTCACTTAATGATTTCATAAAATGGGATCAAAACTTTTATGACAATAAATTAGGTGCGGCTGATGTGTCCCTGATCAGGACAATGGAAGAGACTTATACTGAAACCAAGGTAAGAAAACGAAACCAAAAGATGAGTAGAGAGCAAGAAAATCAGAAAACTTATGCGTTTGCACAAAATTTTGCTTATTATAATGGTTATAAAAGATGGTCACATTCAGGCTCATGGGTCGGCTACTTGGCTCACTATACAAGATTTCCAGAACTGTCTTTTTCAACTGTTGTTTTTTGTAATACGAATGAGATTGATGCAACTATGATTGCTGACAATATAGTTGATCTATTTTTTAAAATGAAGCAGGAACCGTCTGATTAAAAGGCGCTTTTACCAGTTAATCCTCGACCGACTGTAAGCTGATGAATAGTCTCTGTACCTTCATATGTAATAACGCTTTCTAAATTAAGCATATGTCTTATTGGTACATACTCAGCGCTTATCCCTGAACCTCCAAGCATATCTCTGGCATCTCTTGCCACATCAAGAGCCATACGAACATTATTCCATTTTGCTAATGAAACCTGAGTCGGGTCCATTTTACCTTCATCTTTGAGTTGACCCAGTCGATATGACAATAAACTTGATGTCACTATCCGTCTTTGCATGTCAGCTAATCGAATCTGAATAGCTTGATTCTCATCTAAGGTTCTATCAAATAATACTCTGGTCTGAGTGTATTCAATTAACTGTTCAAGGCAGGCCTCTGCTGCCCCTATAACACCCCATGAGATCCCATATCGTGCTTGGGTTAAGCAGCTTAAAGGGCCTTTTAATCCCTTGACCCCAGGCAAGACATTATCATTTGGAACTCTAACATTATCTAAAAACAATTCTGCAGTAACTGATGCTCTAAGCGAGAATTTATTTTCAATTTCATTTGCTGTAAAACCGGGGCTATTTGTTTCCACTAAAAATCCCTTAACCCCTTCATCAGTCATGGCCCAAATTAATGCTAAATCAGCAATTGAGCCATTGGTTATCCACATTTTTGAGCCGTTAATAATCCAGTCATCACCGTCTTTTTTAGCGTGTGTTTTCATGTTGGATGGGTCTGAACCTCCCTGAGACTCAGTTAATCCAAAACAACCAATAGCCTCTGCTTTTGCCAACTTTGGTAACCATTGTTCCTTTTGTTTCTCGCTACCAAAAGCGTGTATTGGGTACATGACTAAACTGCTCTGGACGGAAAC
>CAUZCF010000087.1:0-4433 GCA_963578425.1 Gammaproteobacteria bacterium
ATTGAAGGTGAATTACTTAGTGATTTGCAATCAAAAATACCAGAAGTCAAAGATGTAGTGGTCACACCTAATTTGAGTTATTTTGTGCAACTTTCAGTTGATGGTGCTCAAAAACCACATCCTGAATTTGGCAAATATGTCTTGAATGCAGTTTGGGGAGCCAGTGGGAGATGGGGTCGAACTGCTAAAGTCGTGGTAGTTGTTGGACCAGACGTGAATCCATATGATTTAAGCGAGGTTGAATGGGCTATTCTTACTCGTGTTCAACCAAAATCAGACACGATAATTAATCAGTCTGGACAAGCGTTTTTAATGGATCCATCAGCAAATAAAGATTCTAGCCATGGCATCGCACTTCAATCTGAACAAATTGGAATCGATGCAACGATTAAGGTTTTTGAAAGATTTGATTCCTACCCTGAGTATAGTAATTCAGACCCTGAAGATGTTGCTGCAATTGCAAAAAAATTGAAGGGATTATTTTAATCCAGTCAAGAACATATAATGGAGTAAAAAAAATTCCAAAGAAAATATGCTTCTAGATATGGTAATAAATAAAAAAAAGGCCCACATAAACATGTGGGCCTTATTAATTAATTGAAAGTTTTTTTACATAAAGAAACCCATGTGTCCAGCTCCTACCATACACATAAGCATAGGGATAGAGAGCATGGTATTAGTTCTTGAGGCTAAAAAAGCAATTCTTGCTCCTTTTGCTTTTTCTTCTGCAGTAGCTTCAACAATGCCCAAAACTTTTTTCTGATTAGGCCAAATAAGAATCCAGACATTGAAAAGCATAATCGTGCCCATCCAAGCACCAATGCCTATAATCATGTTGTATTCTGGATTAACAGGAGTTCCAACTAACCCTAACTCAAAAGCAGATCTTATGCCGTCCATTCCACCATTAGCATAAAGTATAGTGGCACCTGATAACCAAGTTAGAAGTGCGGCCCATCTAAACCAAAGTAATGCTCTAGGAGCAATATATTTTGTTATCGCTGCTGGCCCAGGACCACCTTCATCAGCGTTTGCTTCTCCAATAGAGGGAACCTGAACAAAATTAAAATAGTAAAGTAAACCAATCCACGCAACTCCTGCAGCTACATGCACCCATGTGGAAATTGAGATCGTTGCACCTACACCAGTAGATACATTTATTGAAAGAACTATAATTATAGAAATTACCAGTCCACTTATGATTGTTCCAGCAATCTTATCTAATGGATTCATATCTTCATCCTCATTTAATTTAATTTATAAAAACTATATCAATTTTTAATTATAGTCAAATACACCCCTCTAATTAAAATACACAATATTTTTTATCTAGAGAATTTATAATAAGCTTTATTCAAATTTTATATAGGAGTTTGTAATGGATATGAAAGATCGTATTAAGAGTCAATTGGGTGAGTTTCCTATTTTACTTTATATGAAAGGAACACCAGATTTTCCTCAGTGTGGCTTTTCAGCAAAAGTTTGTGGAATCCTTAAAGCCTCTAACAAACGCTTTGCATTTGTTAATATCCTTGAGGATCATGAGATCCGAGAGGGGCTGAAGACTTACTCAAATTGGCCTACCTTTCCTCAACTTTATGTGAATGGAGAACTGGTTGGAGGATCTGACATTGTTGAGCAAATGTTTAATAACGGCGAATTAGATAACGTATTGGATAGTGTGAAATACCCTGAATAAGTATTTTCTTAGGAGAGCTTTTAATTTCTAATAAAAAAACAGTTTTACTTCCCGATCTTGGAGATTTTAGCGATGTTGAAGTCGTTGAATTGATTGTCAAAGAGGGGGATGTGGTTAAAGTGGATGACCCAATCATTACCATAGAGACAGATAAGGCAGCAATGGATGTTCCTAGCCCTTATCCAGGTAAAGTGATTTCAATATATGCAAATAAGGGCGATAAGGTTAATCAAGGCGATGATCTTTGTTTAATTGACGTTGATCTGTCTCTTGTCGATGATCAAGACGGTAAACCAGAAGCAATTATTACTGAAGTCTCTGAAGAGATTGAAAAGTTAGAAAATACATTACCCACAGAAAAGACTTCCAAAGAACATAAGACGTCTAATTTTATTTCAAAGTCATTTTCAGGTCTTCATGCAAGCCCTTCGGTTAGGAAACTTGCTCGTGAATTAGGGGTTGACCTTACAGAAATTAAAGGCACTGGTTTAAAAGAGCGCATTCAGCCTGAAGATTTGAAATCTTATGTTAAGGGAATCATAGCAGGTAAAAAAACACTTGGGATTATGGGATTGCCAGAATTACCCATAATTGATCACGCTCATTTTGGTCCCATTGAAACTGTTCAACTAAGTCGAATAAAGAAAATATCTGGCCCAAGACTTCAAGCCAGCTGGATTAATATACCGCACGTTACACAACATGATGAGGTTGATATTAATGAGTTAGAGAAAATAAGAATTGATTTAAAGGATGAGGCTAAAGCACAAGGTTTTTCATTAACCATTCTTGCTTTCATCATCAAAGGTGTTTGTAAGGTGTTACTAGACTTTCCTGATTTTAATTCCTCTTTGGATGCAGATGGAGAGAACCTCATTCATAAGAAATATATCAATATAGGATTTGCAGCAAATACAGACAAAGGATTGATGGTACCTGTAATAAAAAAAGCAGAACAAAAAGACCTATTTACAATTGCAAAAGAACTTTCTGAATTAAGTAAGCTAGCTCGTGATGGCAAGATTCAACTCAGTGATATGCAAGGAGGAACTTTTACGGTATCAAGTTTGGGTGGCTTTGGTGGTACCGGATTCACTCCAATCATTAATGCACCCGAGGTAGCAATACTGGGAGTAGCAAGATCACAGGTTAAGCCTATTTTTATTAAAGGCCAGTTTCTTCCAAGGTTGACACTTCCTATTTCACTTTCATATGATCACCGGGTAATAGATGGAGTAGGGGGAATTCAATTCACAACACAACTTAAAAATACCTTAGAAGATCCTCCTAGTTTCCTTGACATTATTTCAGATGAAAATGACTGAAATTAGAATTCCAGATTTAGGTGATTTTGATGCAGTTGTTGTCGTTGAAGTTCATGTTGTAGATGGTCAAGAGGTTAAAGAAAATGATCCTATTATTACCTTAGAGACTGAAAAAGCTGCTATGGATGTCACTGCAATTCATAAAGGATCTATTCTATCTGTTAGTGTTAAGTCTGGAGATAGAGTGTCTACAGGGGACGTTGTTGCACAACTCTCTGATGCATCTTCTTTACTAGGAGAAGCAACTAATCAACCTGACAAGGCTTATGATTTAGCGGTTATTGGTGCTGGACCGGGTGGATATACAGCTGCTTTTAGGGCTGCAGATCTTGGCTTAAGAGTTGCTTTAATTGATAAAAATAATGTTTTAGGTGGTGTTTGTTTGAATGTTGGTTGCATCCCTTCAAAGGCTTTTTTGCATGCCGCAAAAGTTATTGATGATTCAAAAGAAGCCTCATTAGCAGGTATAGACTTCAAATCACCTGTAATTAGTTTAGAAAAGATGAAAAACTGGAAGAATAGTGTCGTAGATGGATTAAGCAAAGGGCTCAAAGGGTTAGCACAACAAAGGAAGGTAGAGTGTTTCCAAGGTCAAGCTGAATTCAAGTCTGATCAAACAATAGAGATTTCTTTAGAGAATGATCGACAAGAAATACAATTTTCAAACGCAATCATAGCTGTTGGATCTGAACCTGCATCATTAGATTTTTTACCAGATGATCCAAGAGTAATAGATTCAACCGGAGCATTAGAGCCTAAAGAAATACCAAAGACTATTTTAATTATAGGCGGAGGCATCATCGGTTTAGAGATGGCCACCATTTATTCTGCCCTTGGTTCGAAGGTAACCATAATTGAATTACTTGACCAGTTAATGCCTGGCACCGATAAAGATCTAGTAAAACCTCTAGAGCAACAATTAGAGAAGAAATGTGAAGCTATTTATAAATCAAGCAAGGTGATCGCAGCAGAAGCAAATGAAAATGGGATCTCAGTTGTTCTTGAAATTGATGATCAACAACAACAACAAATCTTTGACCAAGTATTAGTTGCCATAGGAAGACAAGCAAACGGTAATAAGATTAAAGCCAAAGATATAGGTGTAGATGTCAATGATAATGGAACCATAAGTATTGATGGACAAATGCGGACCAACTGCAGAAATATTTTTGCTATCGGCGATGTTGTGGGTGATCCCATGTTGGCGCATAAAGCAAGTCATGAAGGTAAAATTGCAGCAGAGGTTATTGCAGGTCAAAAATCAGTTATGGACATAAGATGTATTCCATCAGTTGCTTACACAGACCCAGAAGTTGCATGGGTAGGATTAACTGAGAATGAATGCAAAAATCAGAATATAGATTATAAAAAAGGAATATTCCCATGGTCAGCAAGTGGGAGAGCATTAA
>CAUZCF010000088.1:0-4372 GCA_963578425.1 Gammaproteobacteria bacterium
TAGTCTTGATTCAGGTGTAACTCTAAACATTGAGGGTAATCAAATATTAGGTTATGGAGAAATATGGTCATCAAGACTTATAAAAAGTGTCCTAAATCAGGTTCCTAGTGATCTAAGAGGCAGGGATATGCATCTAATCAATCCATTGGATGTTGTCACTGTTTGTCACACTGAAATGGGTGCCAACATCGATTGGACTGAGTCAAAGAAATTGTTTAATAAAGAATTCTCTGGTAAGCAGGGAATCTTCATTATGGGCGGGTTTTTGGCAAGAAATTCTGATTCCATCGCTACAAATTTAGGTAGAAATGGCAGTGATTATTCAGCCTCTATAATGGGCTCACTCGCTGAGGCAAAAGATGTTTCTATCTGGACAGATACAAATGGCATTATGACAGCCGATCCTAATCAAATTCAAACGGCAAAAACGATTAAGAAAATGTCTTACGATGAAGCAATAGAATTAGCATACTTTGGAGCTGAAGTAATACATGAAAAGACAATGCTACCATTGATGAATAAAGGCATACCTATTTATATTAGAAATACATTCAACCCCGAGTCTCATGGCACCGAAATATCATCGGAGGCGAATGGTCAACAAAGTGTTAAAGGAATAACAACTATTGATAACATTACCCTGGTGAATATTGAAGGTTCTGGGATGATAGGTGTCCCAGGAACAGTAAAACGCTTATTTTCTTGTCTTAGTAATGCAGGAATATCTATCGTACTGATTACCCAAGCCAGCTCAGAACACTCCATTTGTTTTGCTATAGATGACAAGTATTCAGATCAAATTGAAAACGTTATTAATGATGAATTTAGCCATGATTTTCAAAATAGAAATTTACAGCAACTCCAAATACAAAACAATTGCAGCATTATTGCTGTGGTTGGATCAGGAATGAGTGGAACAAAAGGAATTGCAACTCAATTTTTTAAAGCAATTACTCAATCAGAAGTTAATATAATGGCTATTGCACAAGGCTCTTCAGAAAAAAATATTTCAGTGGTGGTAAAAAAGGATGATCTGAGAAGGGCAGTAGAGTCTGTTCATAATGCTTTTTTTATAGGTAAGACTGACCTAATAATAGCTCTCGTGGGTTTTGGTAATGTCGGGCAAGAATTTTATCGCCAAGTTCAAACACAAAAAGAAATAATACTTAAAGATTTTAACGTTGAAATAAATTTTGTGGCAATAGCAAATTCATCTCATATGATTCTGGATGAGTTTATTTCTGATTCTGCAATAGCTTCATTAATTGCAAAAGATGAATCATGTCAAGCTTCTAACGTTAAGAGTACTATTGATTATCTAGCTACAACACCAGCAAACCTTAAAGTGTTGATTGATTGTACAGCGAGTGATCATATCCCAGATCTTTATTCCTCATGTTTCGAATCTGGGATAAATGTTATTACAGCAAACAAGAAAGGTCTAAGCGGACCATTGAGTCGTTACAAAGACATTATGAGATCTGCTACTGACAATAAACAAACTTTTTTATATGAAACTACTGCTGGCGCTGCTCTCCCATTTATTAAGTCCATAAAAGATTTAATAATTTCTGGTGATCAAATTGAGGAAATAGAAGGGGTTTTTTCAGGCACACTGTCGTATTTATTTAATTCTTACAATGGGAGTGTTCCATTCTCTAAACTAGTAACTGATGCAAGAAGCCAGGGTTACACAGAGCCTGATCCAAGAGATGATCTTTCCGGAATGGATGTTGCTAGGAAGCTTGTTATTCTAGCCAGAGAACTGGGACTTATGATTGAAGTCAATAATATTGAAATTGAGAACTTGGTCAATGAGGCCCATCGAGATCTCAGTATTGAGTCTTATTTGAAAGAAATCGTCAATGATGATGCTGCAATAGAAGAGAAATTAAATCAGGCCATTAAAGATAATAAAGTGCTGAGGTATGTGGCCCAATTGGATCATAATGGTAAAGCTAGTGTTAAATTAGATACATTAAATAATGATCATCCATTTTCAGAATTAGTAGGCACTGAAAACATAATTAAATTTAAAACAAAACGATACTCTGAATACCCATTGGTACATAAAGGTCCTGGAGCAGGGCCCGAGGTAACAGCGTCAGGAATTTTTGGAGATTTATTTACTTTGTTCAATATTCATTAAATAATTTGAAATCAATAGTAAATGAAATACATCAGCACAAAAGCAAATCATGCTATCACAATAGAGGAAGCTTTATTTAGTGGTACCTCAAAAGGTGGTGGGCTTTATATGCCTGAGTCTATCCCTAAGATACAAACTGAGGAGTTTAAAACATTCAAAAATTTCCAAGAATTTTCATATCAGTTGCTAGCCTATTTTTTTGTTGGATCAACAATTGAAGATGACCTTGAGGACATCGTTAATAACTCACTTAATTTTCCTGTTATTCATCGAGACATCAGTGAAGATCAGAATCATTATTCTGTTCTCGAATTATTTCATGGCCCAACTGCAGCTTTTAAAGACTTTGGAGCAAGATTTCTAGCTTCATCAATGTCAACAATTTTAAAAAAAGCCAATCGGTCCGATTTATACACTATTCTTGTAGCAACCTCAGGAGACACAGGGGGAGCTGTGGCTTCAGCTTTTTATCAACGACCTGAATTTAGAGTTGCCGTCTTATTTCCCGAAGGTAGAGTTTCACCAAGACAACAACATCAACTCACCTGCTGGGGAAAGAATATTACTTCTCTTGCTGTCAAAGGAGAATTTGATGACTGTCAACGACTTGTTAAAGAGGCATTCAATAACCCTGAACTTTCACTTAAGCATAATTTATGTTCAGCCAATAGCATTAATATAGGTCGTTTATTACCTCAGACAACTTATTATGCGTGGTCTAGTATTAAGTATCAGAAAACAACAGGGCTGCCATCTAGTTTTATAATTCCTACAGGAAACCTCGGCAATGCTTTTGCCTGTTTTATAGCTAAAGAAATGGGGTTTCCAATAGATCGAATTATTTTTGCTACTAATGCCAATAAAACAATTCCTGATTTTTTAGCTACAAAAGAATGGTCTCCTAGACCAACATTACCAACTTTAGCTTCAGCAATGGATGTTGGTAATCCAAGTAACATGGAGCGATTCTTTTATCAGTACCAAGACACTGACAGATTACTGTCCGTTCTTGAATCATTTTCAGTGGGTGACAATGAAATTAAGCATCAAATACGATATCAGTATGAAAAAAATAAAGTTGCTATATGCCCACATACAGCCACTGCTTTTCATACCTATAGAAATTTACCAACCTCGTATTTAGAGGGTTCTCATTGGACGCTTGTGGCCACAGCACATCCTGCAAAGTTTGAGAACATTGTTGAGCCAATTATTAACGTAGAACTAGAAATACCAGGCAATCTTAAAACATTGATGGCTCTGGAGAGTTCAGTGAACTGTATAGAACCCAGTTTAGAACAGTTAACATCCTATTTATCCTAATCGATCAAAAAGGTTTTTTGAGTTTTCTAGTGTTATTGCAGAAAGCTCAGAAATATCAGTTTGCATTTGTACGGCTAATTCATTGGCAATCTCACTAAGAAATTGTGGTTCATTTCTTCTGGTCTTTAATTGTTTCGCTAATAATCTTGGCATCAGATAAGGAGCATCAGTTTCAATCAATAGACGGTCTTTTGGTAAGTACTTGATAGCATCCAGCAGGTCTTTGTTTCGACGAGAATCACATAGCCATCCAGTTACGCCAATATATAACCCTGCATCAAGGTAGCTTTTTAATTGTTCTTTAGTTCCTGTAAAACAATGTGCCACTCCTTTAACTGGATGAGTACAATGCTCTTTTAGCATGGACAGAAAATCATCATGAGCGTCTCTTTGATGAAGAAATAAGGGAAGCTGCAGTTCAACTGACAATATTAATTGTTTTTCAAATACAATCTTTTGTGTCTCCTTAGATGAGAAGTTTCTGAAATAATCGAGACCACACTCACCCAATGCGATGACTTCATTTTGATGCAGTAATTCACTTAAGTCTTGTTCAAAAGACTTGTCTGTGAGTTCAGCATTGTGAGGGTGCACTCCAGCTGTTGCCCAAATTTTTCCTGGGTATTGTTTAGCTAAAGAGATCGCTTTTTTTGTGTCCTTGATCGAACTGGACGTAACAATAATTGCTTCTAATCCTTTATCAAAAGCATTCTCTATGACTGTTTTCCTATCATGATCAAAACTTTGATCAGTCAAGTTTGCACCAATGTCTATGAATGGATATACCATAAGCTTTTTCTCAATATGCCTTTATTCTATCTTGTTACAATACAAAACAAATAATACACTGATGCTAATTTTTCTAAAAAAAATAATTACTTTTGTAATGCTATCAATGTT
>CAUZCF010000089.1:0-4308 GCA_963578425.1 Gammaproteobacteria bacterium
ATCCATTTGATCGAGAATATTTTGATAATTTTGAAGATCTTCAATGTGAGTTACCAACTCTTGAAGACGAGATCAACCTTATCAAAAGTTACGGCAAAACCACCTTGGGTGTTTGTATCAATTCAACACAAAATATTGATGCTAATCAAATTAAAGAACAATTTAAGATCCCTGTTGTGAACCCAATGAATGAGAGCATCAGGTCTATCTCAGAATCTATTAAAGCCAATTTATTCTGAAGTAACTTTGTGTCTCATTTTTAAAACAATTGAATTAGACACGTACAATAAGTCTGCAATTTTTCTCACCAGATAATCCTCATGTTTATCTAAGTTGTCATCTAACATTGCTAATCGCCATAACATTTCAATAATTTCTTCCTTAGCTTCTTGAGTTAAGGTTTTATGTAATGCATGAGTATACTCATGGAGTGAAACGGCATCATCTGCTACAGTCACCGCCTCACGAAAAAGATCATGGGTTTGTTCATTGTTAAGATCGAAATGGCCTTTGAGTAGCTGCCTAATCACTTCATTTTCATTTTCAGCTTGATCAAAATCAGCACGTGCCATTTCAATTAATAAGACTGCGGTTGCCATTTCAATAGGATTAGGTGAGAGCTCTCCTGATTCTTCAGGTTTTTTAGATTTAAGAAAATTAAAGAAATCCGCCATAAGTTAATAATTCGAATAGTAAAAAGAGTTTAATAATAAACCATGTTTGAAAAATTTTATATATTCAAATAAATAACATAGAATGCCCCAATAAAGACGAGACTGATAGTGGACAATATTGATTCTTCAAAAGCGCTTAAGCTAGGCATAGCCTTTAGCTTATTATTCTCTGGATTTATCTGGATAGCAGAACAGTTGTGGTTTCAACAACCAGAATTATTACCCAAACCCCAAGACATCCCTTTTTGGTATAAGTGGCAACTCAATGAACCTACTCTTCTTTCCAGAGCCAGTGCATGGATCCTCTATCTAGGTCATCAATCTACAATATGGTGGTTAATCTATGCTGCTCAAAAAGAGCAGCCAAAATATACCAACGGCCTTCATTGGTTCAATATTGCAGCACTTGTGGCTAATGCTCTATTTATTACCTTGCATCTATTGCAAACGGGAATATGGTATGACGCACTTGCACAAGATGTTCTTGAAATATCAGCTCAGTGGTCTGTCATTGTATTATTGGTTGTGGTGTTAATGATGGAAAACCAAAGACGAGGCATGTTCTTTGGTAAAAAGTTGGCTTTTGTCACCGCAGCATCACAAGGACTAAGAACTTATCATGGGTATTATTTTGCTTGGGCTACAATTTATACCTTCTGGTATCACCCCATGGTAGGAACCCAAGGGCATATTGTAGGATTTTTATATATGTTTCTTATTTTACTGCAAGGTAGTCTCTTTTTCACACGGGCTCATCTCAATCCAAAATGGACTATCTTTGTCGAAGGGATGGTGGTCATTCATGCACTATTAGTCGCTTTGATGAATGGTGATAATTGGCCAATGTTCTTATTCGGTTTTCTGGGGGTCTTCGTTGTTACTCAGATGTATGGTCTGGCTCTGAGCCAAAAAGTCAGGTGGATGATTTGGTCTATGTTTATTGGCTTAATTATCATCGTTTATAACTTCAAGGGCTGGGAAACATCCTATGAAGTCATCTTTGTCGCCGGAACTGAATGGGCTTTCGCTATTTTACTTTCGGGTTTGATATTATTTCTACAATCTGATTTCATAAAGAAATTAATCAGAATAAACTAACTCAAAATGAAACTGACTTCCAAAACTTTTAATCACGACGACTGGATCCCCGAAAGGTGTGCTTTTGGCATTAAAGACGAGGAAACACACATGACTCTTGGTCAAAATAAAAATCCTCAACTGACTTGGCTAGAAATCCCTGATGAAGCTCAATCACTAGTACTTATATGCATTGATACAGATGTTCCTTCATCACTAGAGAATTTTAATAAAGAGGGTAAAACTGTTTCCGCTAACTTATCAAGGGTAGATTTCATGCATTGGGTTATGGTGGATATTCCACCCAAAGACGGTGGTGTTAATGAAGCTGAATGCTCTGATGGAATTACACCCAAAGGTAAACAAAATCCTAATGGGCCCAAAGGATCCAGACAGGGTATTAATGATTACACTAATTTTATGGCTGGTGATCCAGAGATGGAAGGCAATTACTTTGGTTATGAAGGCCCGTGCCCACCCTGGAATGATGAAATTCCTCATCACTATCGTTTTAAACTCTTTGCATGTGACTTTTCTGTGTGTTCTGTGAAAGCTATCTTTAATGGGAATGACGTGCTAAAAGCGATTGAAGGACATGTCATTGCAAAAACCGAATTAACCGGGTTGTATAGTCTTAACCCTGACGTGGGTTAATTAGTCAGACACTGGGTCAAAATCCAACGATAAAGAATTAATACAGTACCTTAAACCTGTGGGTTGTGGGCCATCAGAAAAAACATGTCCGAGATGAGCATTGCATTTTGTACATACAACTTCTTCCCTAGTCATTCCGTGAGCATCATCTACCTTTACTGTAACTGCGTCTGTGTTTGCGATATCAAAAAAACTTGGCCAACCTGTTCCTGAATCAAATTTTGTCTCAGAACTAAACAGAACATTGCCACAGCAAACACAAACGTAAGTTCCTGTATCCTTGTTATACAACAAGTCACCAGTGAACGGGGCTTCCGTTCCTTGCTCTTGAGTGACATACATTTGGTCAGGTGATAAATGGCCTAGATTTTTTTTATTTTTCATAAGTTGAGTATACTTAAACGAAATGAGATTTATATGAAGAACTCTTACCCACAAAACATTCCTTTACTTGAATACCTTAAGCCTAAAAACTGGATTATTCTAATCATCCTAGGGTTTACTAGACTTATTTTACTGCTTCCCTTCAAGATCGTTTTATTGATTGGTTATCTCATTGGTTTACTGTTATTTTGGGTTCCATCGAAAAGATCAAATATAGCGAAGAAAAACATAGAACTATGCTTTCCAGAATTATCAGAGAATGAGAAAAACACTTTACTTAGACAACACTTTATTTCACTTGGGATAGGCTTCACTGAAGTGGGGATGGTGCGTTGGAAATCAAACTCGAGTCTAAAGAAAATTATAAAGATAGAGGGTCTAGAGTATCTGAGAGAAGCTTTGAAGAAAGATAAGGGCATTGTTCTAATGAGTGCACATTTCACTCTGTTAGAAATCAGTGCATTAATTGGGAGACAAGATTTTGTGGAAAATTTACCGCCCATGGTGGGCATGTACCGCCTGGGCAGTAACCCTTTTATTAACCGTTTTTTCCGAAACGCAAGATTAAGATCAGTGGAGAGTCTAGTAACGAAGTTTGAGGTTAAAGACATGATCCGTGCTCTCAAAGAAAAGAAAATTGTTTGGTATGCAGCTGATCAAAGCTTTAGTGGTAAAAACTCTATTGATATTAATTTCTTCGGACAACATGCACAGACCAATTCTGCGATCTGTCGGTTTGTTGATATTACAGATTGTTCAGTACTCCCTTACTTTCCAAAAAGGCTGCCCAATGGAGAAGGTTATGAACTCACAATATACCCTGCAATAGAGACTAGCGAATCTAACAAGCCTAAAGAATATCTTGAGCAACTCTACCAAATATTAGAGGACCATATTATGGACTACCCAGAACAGTATTATTGGGTTCACCGAAGATTTAAAAATGATGATAAGACTAAAGACCCTTATCAATTTTGACTCATTCTCGAAGAATGGCCGACCATTAATTCCGCCCATTCTTTTCTAGGAAACGGTTGATTGTTGACTGAAGACCATTTCATGACAGACCTTTTCATTCGATCAAAACTGCTTGTTGAATGATTGTTATCTGTTTGGGACTGAACGCCTTTGTCAAAATCCAGCAAAAAAATATTCCCTTCATTATTAATCATTATATTCTCTATATTTAGATCATCATGATAAAAACCAAGTTGATGGAATCGGCCAATACAATCTCCTATATCTAGCCAATGTTGGGAAGTCAGGCGCTGCTTTGATAAAAGATCTGCCATTGAACTCACATCAATAATCTGAGAAGTGATAAGATCTGCTTGATAGAATAATCCTTGCCTCCTTACTCTAGCAGCAATTGGGCGAGGTACCGGTAAATCGAGTGTATACATAGTTCTTAAGAGCTTATATTCAGCGAAGGATCGGGAACTATCTAGGCCTGTCCATAAATACTTATCCAGTAGGACATTAGCTATCAAACCCCCTCTATAATAGTGCTTAAGAACAG
>CAUZCF010000090.1:0-4293 GCA_963578425.1 Gammaproteobacteria bacterium
TTAATGAGATAGTTAAAGATTTTGGTTATGGAACAAAATCAGGTCAACCAATTCACGCTATACAAATTGGTGGGCCTTTGGGTATTTACTTATCATCCAGTATGTTGGATACATCATTAACTATTGAGTCACTTCAAGAACTCAAAGGATCTGTAGGTCATGGTGGTATTATCGTATTTGATAATTCTGTAGATATGGCTGAACAAGCAAAATTTGCTATGGAATTTTGTGTAAAAGAATCCTGTGGTAAATGCACACCTTGTAGAATTGGATCAGTTAGAGGGGTGGAGATTATTGAACGATTACAAAAAAATAAAACATCAAAAAACGATGCAACTCTACTCCATGACTTGTGTGAAACTCTGGAAGCTACTTCATTATGTGCAATGGGAGGAATGACGCCTAACCCAATTCATTCTATAATTAAATTCTTTCCTAACGAATTGATTGAAAAATGACTTTATTAAAAGAAAAAAATTACGGTACACCAAAAGTAACTTCTGAGAATACTGTAACAGGCTATATAGACGGTATTGAAATATCAGTTCCTGAAGGCACATCCATTATGAGAGCTGCTTCAATGGTAGGTGTGGATATACCGAGTTTATGTGCGTCAGACAATATTGATGCATTTGGTTCTTGCCGACTTTGTATTGTGGATTTCGAAGGTAGAAAAGGTTTTGGTTATCCATCCTCTTGCACATCACCACTCAATAACGGAATGAAAGTTATAACTCAGAATAATCATTTGGATTCTTTGAGAAAAGATTTATTAGAAATGTACACATCAGATCATCCACTTGACTGTAATACATGCTCAGCAGATGGTGATTGTGATCTCCAAACTCAAGCAGATAACCATCAGCTATTAGAGAACAATCAATTAGTGCCTTCCAAATATAACTTCGAAGATAGTTGTAATCATTTAGGAACTGATGTGGATGATTCTAACCCTTATTTCAACTTTGACCCTGACAAATGTATTGTTTGCTCTCGTTGCGTTAGAGCCTGTAATGAAGTTCAAGGTACTTTTGCTTTGTCTATAGAATCAAGAGGGTTTGAATCAAAAATTAAACCCGGTGTTTCAGAGAACTTTTTCGATTCTGAATGTGTTTCATGCGGAGCTTGTGTGCAAGCCTGTCCTACAGGAAGTTTGATAGAAAAATCGGTAGTAGAAAAAGGCGTGCCCAATGAAACGGTTCTAACAACATGTGCTTATTGTGGTGTTGGGTGTTCATTCAAAGCTGAAGTAAAAAATAATGATGTTGTCAGAATGGTTCCTTACAAAGACGGAAAAGCCAACAAAGGACACAGTTGTATCAAAGGAAGGTTTGCGTGGGGCTATGCAAAACATCAAGACAGAATCACTAAGCCAATGATTCGAAATAAGATCACGGATAATTGGAAAGAAGTGGATTGGGATGAAGCTATTCAATTTACAGCGAAACGTTTTAAAGATATCCAAAATCAATACGGTATTAACTCTATTGGTGGAATCACTTCTGCTAGAACTACTAATGAAGAAGCCTATATTGTGCAAAAGCTAATAAGAACTGCATTTGGAAACAACAATGTTGATACTTGTGCAAGAGTTTGTCATTCGCCCACAGGGTATGGCTTGAAACAAACATTTGGAACATCTGCTGGAACACAAAACTTTGACAGTGTAGCAAGCGCTGATGTCATAATGATTATTGGTGCAAACCCTACAGTAGGGCATCCTGTTTTTGCATCACAAATGAAAAAAAGAATACGGGAAGGCGCCAAATTAATTGTAATAGATCCAAGAAAAACAGACATCGTAGAATCACCTCATATAAAAGCAGATTTTCATCTGCCAATCTTACCAGGCTCCAATGTTCCATTGATAAATGCATTTTCTCATGTGGCTGTTCATGAAAACTTAATTGATCATGACTACATTAAAAACAGATGCGAAGAAACAGCATTCAATGATTGGGTTGAATTTATAAAAGACGATTCGAATTCTCCTGAAGCTGCTCAAAAACCAACCGGCGTTGAAGCGGATATCATTAGAAAAGCAGCACGCCTTTATGCTTCAGGTGATAAAAGTGCCATCTATTATGGGTTAGGTGTTACAGAACATTCCCAAGGCTCAACAATGGTAATGGGAATGGCAAATCTAGCTATGGCAACCGGTAATGTTGGTTTTATTGGAGCTGGAGTGAATCCATTGAGGGGTCAAAATAATGTCCAAGGTTCATGCGATATGGGTTCTTTTCCACATGAACTCCCTGGTTACCGTCCCATTACAGATGATGATGCAAGATCAGTGTTTGAAAAAAAATGGAATGTTAAAATTCAAAAAGAAGCGGGGTTAAGATCTCTAAATATGTTTGATGCAGCTGTCGGTGGTGAATTTAAAGGCATATACATACAAGGCGAAGATTTTGTTCAGTCTGAACCGAATACTCAACATATAGAAGAAGCTTTTCGATCTATGGAATGTGTTGTTGTTCAGGATTTATTTTTAACTGAAACTGCACACTTTGCTCATGTCTTCTTGCCAGCAACTTCTTTTTTAGAAAAAAATGGCACATTTACTAATGCTGAAAGGAGAATTAATAGAGTCAGACCTGTAATGAAACCTCTTACAGGAAAACATGAGTGGGAAATCACACAAGAATTGGCTAGTGCTATGGGTTATGAAATGAACTTCAAGTCTTCTGAAGAAATTTTAGAAGAGGTAGCTGAACTAACACCGACCTTTACTGGTGTCTCATTCAAAAAATTAGACGAAGTTGGAAGCGTTCAGTGGCCTTGCAATGAGTCTGCACCGTTAGGAACTCCAATAATGCATGTGAATGAGTTTGTTCGAGGTAAAGGGCAATTTATGATTACTGACTATGTGCCCACTACTGAAGTTGCTAATCGAAAATACCCATTGTTACTCACAACAGGGAGGAATCTCGTCCAATATAATGTAGGAACACAAACCAGAAGAACACATAATAATCTATGGTCCAATGAAGATGTGTTGGAAATACATCCAGCCGATGCATCTACCAGAGGCATCAATAACGATTCGTTAGTTCTTCTTAGAAGTAGAAAAGGAGAAACCACATTAAAAGCAATTGTTACAGAAAAAATACCAGCAGGAGTTGTGTATACTACATTTCATAATCCAGAAACTGGTGCTAATGTCGTAACAACAGAAAACAGTGATTGGGCTACTAATTGTCCAGAGTATAAAGTTACTGCTGTAGAGATTGAACCTGCAAATCATCGATCTAAATGGCAAAAAAACAGGGAAAAAGAAATAAATCAACTTGGATTAATTATAAACACTTAATAAATGATGCTATCTATAACTTTACCCGATGGATCAAAACAGGATTTACCAAAAGGCTCAACTGGCCTAGATTTAGCTAAAACAATAGGTCCAGGCTTAGCAAAAAGCGCGGTGGCAATATCTATTGATGGTGTTCAAAAAGATTTAGAAGATAAAATTGAACAGGATAGTTCGGTATCAATAATTACTATTGATTCTGGTGAAGGCTTGGAAATTATGAGACATACTATTGCAGCACAAGTTCTTGCTGCTTCTATAAAAACTCTTTACCCAGATTCAAAATTAGCGATTGGACCTACTATAGATAATGGTTTTTATTATGATATTCTCTCTGCAAAAGCTATTTCATCAGATGATTTAGTGACTATTGAAAAAGAAATGCAGAGGGTTATTGAAAATAAATCAGTGATCAATAAAACACTTCATTCAAAAAAAGAAGTCATTAAGTTCTTTAAAGACAAAAAAGAAGATTATAAGTTAAAAATTATTAACGAAGCTGAGCAAGATAATAATTTCCAAATTTTTACAAATGAAGACACTAAATTTATTGATCTTTGCATAGGCCCTCATTTACCAAACTTAAGTTTCATAGGTCCATTTAAATTAACAAAAGTATCAGGTGCCTACTGGAAAGGTGACTCTAGTAATGAAATGTTAACGAGAATATATGGAACAGCATGGAGAACTCAAAAAGATCTTGATACTTATCTTAGTCAAATTGAAGAAGCTGAAAAAAGAGATCATAGAAAAATTGGAAAGGATTTAGATTTATTTAGTATCCAAGAAGATGCTGGAGGAGGCCTTGTTTTTTGGCATCCTAACGGTGCTAGAGTAAGAAATATTATTGAAAATTATTGGAAAGAAGAACATCAGAATGCAAATTATGATCTTCTTTATACCCCGCATATAGCGCTGGATACGCTTTGGCAAACCTCAGGGCACACAGATTTTTACGAAGAATCGATGTACAAACCCATAGA
>CAUZCF010000091.1:0-4288 GCA_963578425.1 Gammaproteobacteria bacterium
ACAATAAAAATATGAGTGAATCTTTTGAAAATATTTTTGAGTCAAGTCAATACAGTAAAAAGCTAAAACTAGGCCAAATAATAGAAGCAGATGTTTTAGATATAACCACAGACCACGCTATCCTTTCTGCTGGATTAAAATCTGAATCATTTGTAAATCTAAATCAATTTAAAAACCAAGCCGGTGATGTGGAAATCGAAATCGGTGACAAAGTTGAAGTTATCATTGAAGAAATTGAAGACGGAGATGGGCGAACAAAGCTTTCGAGACAAAAAGCAAAAAATGAAATGACATGGAATAATTTAGTCCAAGCACAAGAAAATGATCAAGTTATTTCAGGATTTATACAAAATAGAGTAAAAGGCGGATTTACTGTTCTTGTTGATCAAATCAATGCTTTTCTTCCTGGTTCTTTAGTTGATGTACGTCCAGTACGAGATACTCAGTATTTAGAAGGATCAGTTTCTGAATTTAAAGTAGTAAAAGCTGATAAAAAAACTAACAACATTGTACTTTCAAGAAAAGCAGCTTTACAAGGCAGCTCGATTGAAAGTAAAAGTGATGTAATAGCCAATATAAAAGAAGGTGATGTAAAAGACGGGGTAGTAAAGAATCTGACTGATTATGGAGCGTTTATCGATCTTGGGGGTATCGATGGATTACTACATATAACAGATATCTCTTGGAGAAAGATTAAACACCCATCAGAAATAGTATCATTGGGAGAAAGTCTTAAAGTGATGGTTATAGCCCTTGATAAAGAAAAGTTCAGAGTTTCACTAGGACTTAAACAACTTCAAGAAGACCCTTGGTCTAAAATTATTGAAAAATATGAAATAGGAATGAAAGTAACTTGCAGTATCTCTAATATTACTGATTACGGCTTGTTTGTTCAGATAGAGGAACAAATTGAAGGGCTGGTACATGTGTCTGAAATAGATTGGACAAACAATAATCCTAATCCATATAAAATTGCCAATATTGGCGAACAAATTGAAGTTATGATTCTGGATATTGATAATGCAAAAAGAAGAGTTTCTCTAGGAATGAAGCAGTGCACAGACAATCCTTGGGAAAACTTTCAACAAACCCACAAAGATGGAGAAAACATAACTGGAAATATTAAATCAATAACAGATTTTGGAATATTCGTTGAACTCCAAGGAGGTATTGATGGTCTTATTCATATCTCTGATGTTTCTTGGGATACTGAAGAAAACATTGATCTATCAGTATTTAAAAAATCTGATGAAATTGAGACCGTTATTATTTCAATAGATGCAAAAAAACAAAGAATATCATTAGGTTTGAAACAAATATCTTCTGACCCATTCCAAGAATACTTATCAAACAATCCGAAAAACTCCATAGTTAAAGGGGTAGTTGATCAAATTGATGAAAGAAATACTCTGATAATTCTTGAAAATGATATCAAAGGTTTACTAAATATATCAGAGGTTTCTAGAGACAAAATTGAAGACATGAGATCTGTTTTCAAGATAAAAGAAGAGATTGAATCAAAAATTATTGGTTTTGATAAAAAAAATAGAACAATAAAACTTTCTATTAAAGCAAAAGAAGAAAAAGAAGAAAGAGAAGCTATTGAGGAATACCAGTCAGATGAAAAAGACAGTATCTCAAAAACTAGTTTAGGGGATTTGTTAAAATCTAAATTTTCTAGGAAAAAATAAATTAATTCCTATTTGCAACTTTTTTTGATGTAATTTATCTATGAGTATAAATAAAAAAGAACTAATCGAAATTATTTCTAATGAGCAAGAACAACTTCCCTATAAAGATATTGAGTTAGCGATAAAAACTATTATAGAATCTATGATAGATTCACTAAAGAAAGGTAAGAGAATTGAGATCAGAGGTTTTGGTAGTTTTAGTTTAAGATATAGAAAATCAAGAATAGGACGTAATCCAAAATCAGGTGAGTCAGTTAACATTGATGAAAGATATGTCCCTCACTTTAAACCTGGTAAAGACTTGAAAGAAAGAGTAAAAACAAGCTGATTAATATTTAAATCTTTTTAATGCCCTCTGACAGTATCTTTTATTTATCATCAATATTCTTGATGTTTGCCCTAATGGGCTACTTTTTTCTAAAATATTTTGATCGTGAGTCAAATAAAAAAATTAATCCTGATTACCTTACTGGACTTAAATACCTCCTTAATGATGAATCAGATAAAGCTATAGATTTATTTTCGAATATTATTGAAATTGATGATGAAACTATTCAAACACACTTAGCTCTTGGGGTCTTGTTTAGAAGGCAAGGTAAAATTGATAAAGCCATTAGGCTCCATGAAAATATTCTCAATAAACCTGATCTTGATGAGGAATACTATTATCAAACACTTCATGAATTAGGTGAAAATTACTTTGTTGCAGGAATTTATGATAAAGCTGAAAATGTATTCGAAAAATTAAAGACGGTAGAGGAGCAGAAAATATCATGCCTAGAGAAATTAATAATAATATATGAATACATGTCCCAATGGGAAAAAGCTTTAGAAAATCTTGAGGAACTAAGTAAAATTGATCCTGATAATAAATACCTAACAAGTACTTCTCATTATTATTGTCAATTAACACAAAAACATATTGATCAAAATGATATCGGTACAGCTGAAACATTTTTAAAAAAAGCAAAATACAATAATCCTAATTCAATTAGACAATTATATTTATCTTCAAAAATTGCTCTCTATAAATCAGATAAATCTAATGCACTGAAATTTTACGCTGAAATGATTGATAAAAATATATTAGCTCATTTAATTTTACTTCCTCTAATACTTAATAAAATTGATAATCATAATGATAATGACTTAAATATAATCTTAGAAAATACCATCAAAAAAAACCCAGACACTAAAAAATATCTTGCTGTGATCTCTGTTATGTTTCCTAACTTTAATAACAAATATCTTTTTAATTCATTTAAAGAACATATTCAAAAACACACAATTATAAATGAATTAATAAAACAACATCATGAAACTAAATCAGTAACTTTAATAGATGATCCTCTCATTAATACTTTGAGAACTATTATTAACAATAAAACTAAAAATGATTATAAGTACAGCTGTTCTCAATGTGGGTACAAGACAATAAGACATTCATGGCAATGTCCAACATGTAAGAGTTGGGAGAAGTCTGAACCTGTAGACTTTTTAGAGAAAATATAAAAATGAATAATAAAGCTAGAATTGGAGTAATTGCTGGAAATTTTGACGTCATTCATCCCGGTTATATCCACCTATTCAATGAATGTAAAAAACACTGCTCACAATTAATTATTTTTCTTCATGAAGACCCTTCGATTGAAAGACCAGAAAAACTCAAACCCATTCTATCCTTAAGTGAACGTTTATTAATATTATCTTCTCTACAACAAGTAGATAAAATCGTTGCCTATAGATTGGAATCAGATCTTGCTCATTTACTGTCTACAACACAGATTGATATAAGGTTTCTTGGAGATGATTACAAAGATAAGACTTATACAGGTCATGAGCTTAATATTCCAATTCACTATTTAAATAGATCTCATGGTTGGAGTACGACAAAATTCAAAAAATTAATCTCTGAGAGTTTGTAGAATCACTATGAATTCTGGCTCCCCGGGCCGGACTCGAACCAGCGACAAATTGATTAACAGTCAACCGCTCTACCAACTGAGCTACCGGGGAATAGAATATAAATGGAGTCTGCTTGAAGCTAATAAAATAGTCAAGAGTCGATTATTCTATGGATGATTTTATTCGTGCAATTGATTCTTTTAGTAATTCCATGCTTGTTGCATAGGAGATTCTTATACAGCCCTCTGCACCAAAAGCACTGCCAGGTATAACTGCTACGTTAGCTTGATCAATTAAAAAACTTGAGAATTCAATATCGTCTGCAAAGCCCTTACTCTCAATTACGCTGCTTACGTCTGGGAAAAGATAAAATGCTCCCGTTCCAGGTGAAGTATTAAATCCATTAATCTTATTCAAAGCATCACACATATAATCATGTCGTTTTTTGTATTCACCAACCATCATATTTACTGCATCATGTGGCCCATTAAGTGCAGCAATTGCAGCAACTTGTGAGATAGAAGAGGGGTTAGATGTGCTCTGACCTTGGACCTTTTTCATTGCATTCGCAATTGATTTAGGGGCTCCACAATATCCGATTCTCCAACCCGTCATAGCATAAGCTTTTGAGACACCATTTATTGTTATAGTCCTATCAAAAAGATTGGGACAAACTTCAGCAAAAGAAGCAA
>CAUZCF010000092.1:0-4220 GCA_963578425.1 Gammaproteobacteria bacterium
CGCCCAAAAGCCCCCTATAAAGGTGTATATTAATATCACCAAGGCTCCAATAATCACACTTAGATCCTGGGAAATACCTAAAACAGAGGAGAACGTTGTGCCTGCAGCTTGGAATTGAGCAGCAACATAAAGAATTAGTGTGGAGGTAATAATAATGACACTTAAGCGCATCAGTAATCGCCTCTCCTTATCATTGTAATTATGAAACAGTACATCCGGTAAACTAACTGCTCCAGTTTGTTGACTTAATTCCATTAACCTTGGGGCCACCCAAGTCCAACTGACGTAATAACCAATAAGCACACCTGGTATTAACCACACTGCAGATAGTCCCCACGCATAGGCGGCACCGCTGACTCCTAGTAAAGTCCAAGCTGATGAAGAGCTTGCTGATGCACTTAAGGCGGCCACCCAAGGACCTAAGCTTCTATTGGCTAGATAAAAGTCATCTTGTGTTTTATTGCGATTTTTCGTTAATAACCCCACAACAATTAGAACAAGGTTGTATATAACAATGGTTATTATTACTTCTTTATTAGCCATAATTTCCCTTATTTATTTAGTAAATGTTGTAGTTGGTCTAAGTCTTCCCTTTTAATTTCAGTGTTCTTACTCCAAATAATTCTGCCTTCATTATTTACTAGAATCGTGTAGGGAAGCGTTAAAATAGAGTTTCCAAGAGTTTGCATTAATTCATAAGCTTCGCTCTGACCTACTAGAACCGGGAAATCTATACCTAATTCAGCTATAAAGCTATTCACTTGATCAATTTCATCGATTGCTATACCGAGAACATTGGCTTGGTCAGCATTTTTAGTTAGATAATAATTATTGAGTAAGGGCATTTCTTTTCTGCAAGGGGCACACCAGGTTGCCCAAAAATTAATTATTAAAGGTTGTTGATTATGGAGATCCAAGATATCTAAAGGTTGTCCATCCAAATCATCAAGCACAAAAGAGTCAATATAAATGGGCTGAAGATTCTGATCATTAGAATTAATAACATAGAAAATAATAAGGGATAAAAGGGAACTAATAACTGTGATTTTAAGGATCCTGTTACGAGTTAATTGGCCTATTAAATTCCTTATTGTGTTAATTGTTCGATACCCTCAATAAGTTCTCCAGGAGTGATAACACCGATCTTTCTCAATGAGCTAATTTCATTTCCATCACGGTTAATCATTATAATTGTCGGAGGCCCAAAGATATTAAATTTTTTCATTAATTGTTTATCGTCTTCATTATTATCAGTAACATCAACTTTCAAAGCATTGAGTTGCCCCAGAAGATTTAACAATTGATTATTATTGAATGTGTTTTTTTCTAAAGTTCTGCATGAAATACACCAGTCAGCAGTAAAATAGATCAGTGAGGCTTGATCTTTAGCTGTTGCCGTATTGATCAATTTATTGAGATCATTAATTGATTCAACTGAATCAAAATATTGGGTAGACAGTTTGTCTGATGTATTCGATTGATCAATTCCTAGATAAGATGGCGCATAAAAATATAAACCAGAGAAGAGAACCAATAATGATGTTCTGAATACTCTAGACAATGGAGAACCCATTATCTTTCCTTTAAATCTACCTAAGAAATAAAATATGGTAGAGAAGATCAAGAGAACCCACAGTGTTGATAAAAGGCTTTCACTGAAAATTGGATTCATGATCCAGATGGCTAGAGCAAACATAACGAAGCCAAAAACATTTTTTATTGTTTCTAGATAATCTCCAGATTTTGGTAACCATTTAGAAGCTGACAAACCAATTATTATCAGAGGGATCCCCAAACCAAGACTCAAAGAAGATAGGGCGACAATGCCTCTAAAAATATTGCCGCTTTCACCAATAACCATAAGAGTAGCAACTAAAGGTGGGGCAACACAGGCAGTCACTAGTAAAGCTGAGAGCGAACCAATAATGACAACACCAACATAACTACCGCCAACCTGATTTGATACCACTGTATTGACTCTATTCATTACATTACTTGGAAGTTGAACATTAAATAAACCCAACATCCCCAGTCCCAATACAATAAATAAAATTGACATAGAGATAATGAATGCTGGCAGAGTAAACAAAGCTTGCATCTGTTGGCCAGCTACTGCCGCCGCAACCCCTGCAAGGCAATAAGTTATTGCCATACCTAAAACATAGCTCATTGATAAACCTAGGCTTTTTAATTTATTGTTATTAGATTGACCAATGATAATTGAAGAGAGAATAGGTATTGTTGGTAAATGACATGGCGTAAAAGCAAGAGCAAAACCCAGTCCAAGAAACATTAAAGAAACTAAAAAAATATTAGCATCCGAAATGATATTACCCAACCTCACTTGATCTGAAATTGCTATCTCTGAAGTATTTATCGAGACCTCTGTAAGCGTGTCTGCAATAGCTGTTTTACGCCATTTTTGAGGAGGGTAACATAAACCAATATCAGCACATCCCTGAGAGTTTATTTGAATGTCAAAGGCATTGACTGTTTCACCAGTGCTTATTGAAATTGGGATATAGACAGTGAAGTTTTTCCTAAAAATTTCAGTTTTTCCAAAGAATTCATCTTCGTATTTTATTCCCTCAGGAAGAGTTGTCGTACCTAATTGGATTCTTGAATCTAGGCTAGAGTATGAAATTTTATCTTTATATAAATAGTACCCATCTTTAATTTGGTGAGAAATTTGTATGACATTGTTTTGATAAGCCACCTCAATTGGAAAAGCATCTTGCGGTTTTAAGACTTGTTGGGCAAATATATTAATACTAGCTAGAGAAAAACATATTAATAAAACATCACTCAATAGCTTTGTTAGGCTGTTTAATCTTGTCAACATATGAATATCTTTCGTAAAAAAAACAAAAAAAGTTCTCAATCTAGCTTGAATTTTTTAAATTCATCCTTATTATTAGCACTCCCCCATTGAGACTGCTAATTTCTCAATGAGAAAGTAAAGAGATAATAACAAATTAAGGAGATCATAGATGAATATTCGTCCACTTCAAGATCGTGTGATTGTTAAACGTATGGAAGAAGAAACCACTTCTGCAGGCGGAATTTTAATTCCTGATAGCGCCACTGAAAAACCCAGTAAAGGGGAAGTTGTTGCTGTGGGTAATGGGTTAGTTCTAGACAATGGTGAAATAAGGCCATTGGATCTTAAAATAGGAGATACAGTTCTGTTTGGTAAATACAGTGGAACTGAGGTCAAGATTGATGGCGAAGAGCTCCTGGTCATGAAAGAAGATGATGTAATGGCGGTTTTTGATTAATTAACACACATCATAAATATTAATTATTAAATAAAGAGGAAAAACAAATGTCTGCAAAAGAAGTTAAATTTGGTAATAGTGCTCGTCAAAAAATGTTGGCTGGTATAAATGTACTTGCTGATGCTGTAAAAATTACTTTGGGTCCAAAAGGAAGAAACGTTGTTTTGGATAAAAGTTTTGGTGCTCCAACAGTAACCAAGGACGGAGTATCTGTTGCTAAAGAAATCGAGCTAGAAGATAATTTTGAAAATATGGGAGCACAGATGGTCAAAGAGGTTGCCTCTCAAACATCTGATGTTGCTGGAGACGGAACGACCACAGCAACTGTTCTTGCTCAAGCTATTTTTAGAGAAGGCTTAAAATCAGTAGCTGCTGGCTTTAATCCAATGGATCTGAAGAGAGGCATTGATAAAGCAACTGCTGTTGTTATTGAACACCTCCAATCGATCTCTGTACCGTGCGAAGATGATACATCTATTGCTCAAGTAGGAACTATTTCAGCAAATTCTGATTCAGCAATTGGTGGAGTTATCGCTGAGGCTATGCAAAAAGTTGGTAAAGAAGGCGTGATCACCGTTGAAGAAGCTTCTGGATTAGAGAATGAGCTTGATGTTGTTGAAGGTATGCAATTTGATCGAGGTTATTTATCACCTTATTTCATCAACCAAGCAGACAGTCAGAGTGTAGAACTCGAAGAGCCTTTTATTCTGCTCTTTGATAAAAAAATAGCTAACATTAGAGACTTGCTTCCCTTACTAGAAGGTGTTGCTAAATCTGGTAGACCTTTACTTGTTATTGCAGAAGACATTGAAGGCGAAGCACTGGCTACACTGGTTGTTAATAATATACGAGGGATTGTTAAAGTCGCTGGTGTTAAAGCTCCAGGCTTTGGAGATAGAAGAAAAGCAATGTTGCAAGATATTGCGATTCTTACAGGAGGAC
>CAUZCF010000093.1:0-4203 GCA_963578425.1 Gammaproteobacteria bacterium
TCACCATCTGGGCCTTCATGATCAACAATGACTGGCATGCGATTATTGGGGCTAATGGCCAGGAACTCAGGTTTAAATTGATCCCCTTTACCTAAGTTAACTGGAATGACTTTGTAGGGAATTGAAATCTCTTCTAGCATGATAGAAATTTTCCAACCGTTTGGAGTGGGCGCGTAATAAAAATCAATCATAACGTAACTCAATCAATTCATACCAAGTCTGCATATAACCAGATACTCCGGCCTGAACAATAATAAAGTCTTCTTCGGTCAACCAAATGTCATAAGGGGGATGCTTGATGCCTTCGTTAAAACCCACATCATCAATATAGCTAAAATGATGACATAGAAAAGTTCCTGCATTAACTGCAATCTCCTCTTTGCCGTGATATTGGCAGCCTATAGTTAATTCTGCAATCATGGGGGGAGTTGCGCCTCTATGGTCTAATGATGGCATAAAACACCGCATGTCCTCTGTAACAGGACCATTTGAAATATCAATTGATTTACAATTAAACCCATCACCAACAATAGGATGAGTTCCGAAAGAGTGGAAAGATCCATTGGTTTCTTGCCTCTGGGTGATTCGATCGATTGAGGGACCATAGGATTCGCACTCAATAATACCTTTTCCATTGTCGTCTAAATCAAAACGAAACCACCCCGAGCCCATAAATTGATCATCAACAGTTAGGCGGATAAAACAATCCATCGGCCGATTGTTTTGATCTGTGGTCAAAATAACATCACGCATTACAGTTGGATGTGGTTCTTCTATTTCACAATGAGCTCTTAAGGTCAGTTGTCCGTCCCTGTGTTTGGTTATATGAAAAGTTTCATGACCTCTGGGTTGATCCATCAAATCTGGTTTCTTTGAAGTGTAAGCAATGCGTCCAAAAATATTTTTATGTTTCATAGGATTCTCTTTATCCGATGGTTTAGAATTAAACGAGATCTCATTATACACCCACTTCATATGAGACAAAAAAATGAATGAAACAGAAACGTAAACAGAGATTCTTTCACAAGCCGATAAGTGAGAAAAAAAATATAGTTAGCCTTAAAGGCGAGAGCGCACATTATCTAACTCGTGTACTTAGACTTAAAAACGGGCAAAGCTTAATTTTATTTGATGGTTCTGGAACTGAATGGGATTGTCAAATTATTCATGCAACAAAACATAAGGTTGATGTGGAATTGCTATCTAAGCAATCACCAAAGACAGAGTCTGCTTTAGAAATAACTTTACTACAATCTATTTCCAGAAGTCAGCGTATGGATTTTGTAATGCAAAAAGCTACTGAGTTGGGAGTAAAAAAAATTATACCGATGATAAGTCAAAACACTGTTGTGCGATTCAAAGAATCAAATCTTAAGAATAAAATGGCTCATTGGAAAAAGATTATTATCAGCGCAGCTGAGCAATCAGGTCGTGTAAAATTACCAGCTATTATTAAACCAATACCCTTTAGTGAAGAACTCTTAAATGAATACAAAAGCCCAGGATCATATTTTTTAGACACCACAGGAGACAGTGGATTTAGCTCAAAAAAGATTTCTAAAACAACTATTGTAGTAGGCCCAGAAGGCGGCTTTACTGTTGATGAAAAACAAATAGCTATTGATACGGGATATAAGATAGTTAAAACAGGGCCGAGGCTATTAAGAACGGAAACTGCTCCAATAATGGCAATTAGCATTCTGCAATACCTCTATGGAGATTTTAGTAATTAGCTTAAAATAAATAGCAAACAAGTACAGGCAACTCAAAATGAAATTAGCTGTAATCATGGATCCTATAGAAAAGATCATTCCAGAAAAAGATGGAACGTTGGATCTATTGTTGGCTGCTCAAGATAGAAATTATGAGCTTGTCTATTTTGAACAACAAAACCTCAAAATTATTGATGGCAGTCCTTTAGGTAAAGGAAGACCACTAACTGTTAAAGATGATATAGAACAATGGTTCCAATTTTCAAATGACAATGAATATTGTTTATCTGATTTCGACGTGATTCTTATGCGAAAAGACCCTCCTTTTAATCTGGAATACATTTATTGCACCTATGTATTGGATTTAGCCCAAAATCAGGGCTCGAAGGTCATTAACCAACCATCAGCACTTCGTAATTTTAATGAAAAGGTATCAATAACTTTGTTTCCCTCCATGACCCCTCAGACTCTCGTCACTTCTTCTATAGATGAGATTAAGGTTTTTTTAGATCGTCATGAAAAAATTGTGGTGAAACCTTTGGATGGGATGGGAGGAAGATCAGTTTTTGTGGTGGACGGTAATGATCTTAATGCACACTCAATTTTTGAAACCATCACAAATCTTAGTTCGGTTACAGTTATGGCCCAAGCCTATGTCCCTGAAATTCTACAGGGTGATAAAAGAATTCATATAGTTTATGGTCAACATTGCAACACCGCCCTAGCGAGAATACCTAGTGATCACGATAACCGTGGAAACTTAGTCATGGGGGCCACAGGACAAACTCAAGAATTATCATCAAGAGATAAGGAAATCTGTGAAGCGATTGGTCCAACTCTTTTAGACCACGGAATTTACTTTGCAGGCATTGACGTTATTGGCGATTATCTAACAGAAATTAACATTACTAGCCCCACTGGCATGCGAGAGATTAAACGCTATGCTGGTGAAGATGTCTCAGGTTTCTTTTTTGATTGCCTGGAGTCGAGGGATCAATGATCTGGGAAAGCTTGTCAGAGAATCTGATTGGACAATTCTTAATTGCTACACCCAGTCTGAATGATCCTCATTTCTCTAAAACGGTCACTCTCATATGCGAGCATAATGAGTCCGGATCATTAGGTCTGATTGTGAATCGACCATTAGATAATGATTTGGAAGACTTACTGAAAGAACTTAATATCCCAACTCTTAAAAACCTAAATTCAACGCCTATACTTCAAGGCGGGCCAGTAGGAACTGAACGCGGTTTCGTAATTCATAATAAAGGGTCATGGAAACACACCTCACGCATCAATGATTGGATAAATATCACAACCTCTAAAGATATATTGGAATCAATTTCTAGTGGTAATGGTCCTAATAATTGTCTACTGGTATTGGGATACTCTGGTTGGGGACCTGGGCAATTAGAATCTGAGATCAGGACAAATTCATGGTTATCCATACCTTTTAATGATGAAATTCTATTTCATACTCCATTTCAGAACCGATGGGAAAAATCAATTGACTCATTAGGCATTGCAGCAGAAAATCTCTCTGAAGAAATAGGTCATGCCTAGAATTGATACTGACTATATAAAATGAAGCATGAGGTCTATATTGCTTTTGATTATGGTTTAAAAAAAACAGGAGTGGCTATAGCCCAATCCATTACAAAAACTGCCTCGCCTCTATTGTCTTTAAAGATGCACAATGGAGAACCTGACTGGGAAGATATTGACTCCATTTTTGAAAATTTTAAACCAAATTGTGCCATTTTTGGTATGCCAACAAAACAAATTAACGCAGCCAATAGTTTGGCTAAAAGAATTAATAACTTCTCTTCAAAAATAGAAAAAAGATATGAAATTTCAATCAGATTTATAAATGAACACCTAACTTCTAAAATAGCAAAAGATAAATTGAAAGAACAAAGACAAGAAGGTATCCTTCTGCGTCAAATAAAAAAAGGGCAAATTGATAGCATGGCTGCAACAATAATTCTTCAGGAATGGATGAATCGTGAGGAGGAATAATTGAAGCATCTTCTCTATCTTAAGGATTTAAATCAAGAGACCATCAATCAGATTCTCGATACTGCTGACAACTTTCTAGATCATGATAATCAACCTATTGGATCAGAAGATCTATTAAAAGATAAAACTATAGCAAATCTGTTTTTCGAACCCAGCACCAGAACCCGAAGTTCATTTCAAATAGCAGCTAGAAAATTAGGGGCTGATGTTATTAATATTGATGAAGAACATTCCTCAAGAGCTAAAGGTGAAACTCTTATTGATACAATAAAAACACTGGAGGCAATGGGAGTTAATTATTTCATTATCCGTAATAAACATTCAGGGGTTTTCCATGATCTTCTAGAACATATTGAAAATAGATCTCGATTAATTAATGCTGGGGAGTCAAACATCTCGCACCCAACTCAAGGGTTGCTAGACCTTGTAACTATTAGGCGTCATAAAAAAGACTTTCATAATGTTAAAGCAG
>CAUZCF010000094.1:0-4095 GCA_963578425.1 Gammaproteobacteria bacterium
GTTTTACTACAGGCTCTATTTTAGAAAACTCTTTAGAGAGTTGGATCATCAGCTGATTATTTTTTTGTATGTCTTCATCTGATAACTGATTTCCAATAGAATGGTATTCTTCCTGAATAATCTTGAGTTTTTTTATGATTGAATCTTTCATGATGTGTAAAAACAATTGCTTAAACTATTTTATACTCAAAATAACTTCAAATAGTCGTTATTTATTACTATTACTAGTATTTTTATCAACCTTGACCATTGTTGGCTGCAACAATATTGGCTCCTTGGATAAGACAATTAATTGGGAAGACAACCAGACTAAAATTATTGCACTTACTAATTATTCTATTGTCGGTTCAGTTTCCTTCAAAAACACAACAGATAGTTTTTTAGGTAACTATACAATTAATCACCAAAACAGTGCGGAAATGCTCATTCTTAGAGATTTTTTTGGTAAACAGGTCATGTCCTCCATAAGCACTGACCTCGCTTCATTGTTTATGGAGTTAGGTATAGATTTTTCTGCGGATGAACTAAAGACAATTTCTTCACTTAACTTTAGTCTATCCTCTTTGTTATTAGCAAAAATTCCTTCTCAAGGAGTTGATGATATGGTTTTGGACCATCATGGTTTTCCTCTGAAAATAAAGCTTAATAATCATAAAGTAGATTTTTCTTTATACCAAAGCATCAATGAATTAATGATTCCTAAAAAAATAGTTATTACCGGCGCTGACTATCAGGCAACATTTTCAATCAAAACTCTTGAAATCATCTGAATAAAAATTCTCACCAACTTGACACAGTAATCAAGCAACTTCAGAATGACTTGTTTATTACTTTGAGTTTTTAATGGGGTGTAGCCAAGCGGTAAGGCAACGGGTTTTGATCCCGTGATGCGCAGGTTCAAATCCTGCCACCCCAGCCATAAATTGTTTATAAAAAAGATCATTAACATGGTTTAATTACATAATGAATAAAGACAAACTAATTCTTTTTTCTGGGCCAGCATCTAACGAACTGGGAAATTTGATTGCTCGCCACCTGAATCAGCCTCTTGGTTGGATACAAGTTAATCAATTCAGCGATGGTGAGACCAGCATAGAGATAGCAGAGAACATCAGAGGTAAGCATATATTTCTTATCCAATCGACTTATCAGCCTGGTAATGAACACTTAATGCAGCTTCTGTTAATGGCTGATGCATGTAAAAGAGCATCTGCTGAATCAATTTCGGCAGTTATCCCATACTTTGGTTATTCCAGGCAGGATAGGAGACCAAGAAACACACGAGGCCCTGTGTCAGCAAAG
The DNA here is from genome assembly GCA_963578425.1 of Gammaproteobacteria bacterium. Lineage (GTDB taxonomy): Bacteria > Pseudomonadota > Gammaproteobacteria > Steroidobacterales > UBA11654 > CACPJA01. Next base: position 1,303 of record CAUZCF010000094.1, read on the forward strand.
TTAGTGGCTAATCTCATTGAAACTGCTGGTATTCAAAGATTAATTACTGTTGACCTTCATGCTGATCAGATTGAAGGGTTTTTCTCGATCCCTGTGGATAATATTTACTCGTCTCAAATTCTCTTAAGTGATATATGGAAAAAAAGATATCAAAATCAGGTGATTGTTTCTCCTGATGTTGGCGGAGTTTTGAGAGCAAGAGCTATAGCTCGAAGGCTTGATAGTGCTGGTCTTGCAATTATTGATAAGAGAAGGGAGGTGGCAAATAAATCAGAAGTCATGAACATCATAGGCGATGTTGAAGGAAAAACAGCTATATTATTTGATGATATGGTGGATACTGCAGGGACACTTTGTAATGCAGCCGCAGCCCTTAAAGAAAAAGGAGCAATAAAAGCAGTGGCTTATGCAGCACATCCAGTGTTGTCTGGTCCAGCAATTGAACGAATTGCTGGCTCTAATTTAGATGAGCTTGTGGTCACAGATACCATACCTTTGACAGACGAAGCTAAAGCTGTAGGAAAGATTAGACAGTTATCAATTGCAGAGATACTAGGAGAAACCATTCAACGAATGCTCGATGATCAATCTGTTAGCTCACTTTACGCAGACTAACAAATCCAATATAAGCTATTTTTCACTAGCTTCATTGCAAAACATCGGTTATTATTTGCCACCATTTTTATTTAAATGGGCCAACAGCGGTTTATCACTCAAAGATGGATAAATACGTATGTGGAGAAATTGATTGCCCTGAGGCGTGTGTTCGTAAAACCTCTGGATATTAATGAAAATGAAGGTAATACCTTTCAATATAAACGAAGTTAACACTTCACAATTAGAGGAAAAAAAATGGCAACAGGAAAAGTAAAATGGTTTGATAGCGCTAAAGGATTTGGATTTATTGCATCGGATGACGGTGGTGATGATATATTTGCACATTTCTCCGGCATTAAAGCCGAAGGACACGCAACGCTCGAGGAGAATCAGGTTGTGACATTCGATATTGAGAAAGGTCCCAGAGGACTACAAGCAGTTAATATTGTTTAATTAGGTCCACCTTAGGACCGGGTCATTTAGATGGCCTGCTAAAGCTCTAAAAGTTGATGACCGAACGTCACACGGAGGAATGTTTTGACATGGGTAAAAAAGTCGAACTGCTTATTTGTAAAGACAAATAAATGAATCTATTATATAGCTCCACTATTTACAGCAAATAACAAAGATTGTTACTTTATTGATAAAATATATTTTTACAACAGACAAATTATGGCTAAAGAAATCGATTTAATTGTAGAATCAAGGGAAACACTTGGAACCTCTAATGCAAGACGAATGAGACATGCAGGAATGGTTCCAGCAGTTATTTATGGTGCTGCAAAAGAGACTCTGAATTTGGCTATTGATCACAATCAATTATTAAGAAAATTAGCCAATGAAAGCTTTCTTAATAGTATCTTGACCATCAAGATAGGTAATCAAGAAGAGTCTGTTTTAATTAAAGATATTCAGATTCATCCTTCAAAGAAACAAGTTATGCATATAGACCTACAAAGAGTTAAGTCTGATGTAATTATTCGAGTTAGCATTCCGCTTCAATTTATAAATGAAGACCAATCTGAAGGGGTGAAATTGGAAGGTGGAACTGTCACTGCATTAATGAATGAAGTGGAAGTGAGTTGTCTACCTAAAGATCTACCTGAAAAATTGGAAGTGGATGTTAGCAATTTAAAATTAGATGATATGCTTTATCTTGAAGACATTGAGTTACCTGAAGGCGTAGAGCTTCCACAATTAACTCAAGATGAGCCAGCAAATGATCCGATAGTCGCTATCAGATTGTTAAGAATTCAAGAAGAGATTGAAGAAGTAATTGATGATGTAGAAGGCGAAGAAGGTGAAGAAGGCGAAGAAGGTGAAGACTCAGAAGAGGCCACTACTGAAGGCGCAGCATCAGACGGAGATACAAAGGACAATAAAGAAGAGGGATAGTATAGTATCCTTATGCGTCCTCTAAAACTTATTCCCAAAGTCTTTATTGGGTTGGGCAATCCAGGCAAGCAATACCTGCAAACTAGGCATAATCTAGGCTATCTAGTCTTAGATCAATTATCTGATAAGTATCGAACAATAGAATTTAGAAAACATTCTAAGATCTCTGGCAGCACCTCTCAATTTGTCTTAAAAGATAAAAATGTGACATTGTTTAAATCTTCTAAATTTATGAATGAGAGTGGGATTTCTATTAACCAATTAATGCAATACTATAAAATTAAGATGGAAGATGTGTGCATCATTCATGATGATTTGGACCTCAACGTTGGCGAGGTTAAAGTAAAATTTGGCGGCGGCCATGGTGGCCATAATGGACTAAGAAGCATTATTCAGCAGTGCTCGCCTGATTTCTCTAGAATTAGAATGGGTATTGGTCACCCTAACAAGCAAGAGGTTATAGACTATGTTCTTTCAAGGCCTAATAAGGTTGATCAAGAGACTTTAAATTCAGCTATTTTCAATGCAGTAGAAGGTATTGAAACAATTATTGATCAAGGTATTGATGAAGCAATGAACCAATTCAATTAATCTAAAAAAGAACTGTGTTTGCCATTTTAGTGCCTTCACCTAAAGCTTTTATTTTTAACTTTGCAGTCTCCATAGGTATTGGTGCCATTCCACAATTACTGCAGGCTATAAATTGATCCTTACTAACATGCTTCAGAGCTTTGACTATATTTAATTTAACTTCCTCAGGCGTTTCTATGTGATCAGCCACAACAGTTATTACCCCAACCA
>CAUZCF010000095.1:0-4095 GCA_963578425.1 Gammaproteobacteria bacterium
TTGGTCCAATGACCGGAAATAAACTAGTGATGCCAGGAATAGGAATGGAAGGAGAATTACTCTATGAGCTTATAGATCAAGAAGAAGTTAATAGCACTTTTGGTGTTCCCACGGTGTGGATGCAACTATTGGCTTATTGTCGAGAACATAAGAAAATCTTAAGTTCAGTTAAGAATACCATCATCGGTGGATCAGCTTTATCTCTTGCTATGCTTAAAGAGTTTGATGAAGTTCATGATGTCAATGTTATCCATGCTTGGGGAATGACTGAGATGAGCCCATTAGGAACCACAAATCTCCCCACTAAAAAAATGGAAGCAATGAGTAAAGAGGAAAAATACACACTGCAACTCAAGCAGGGAAGGCCTGTTTTTGGTGTGGAGCTTAAAATCATAGATGACTCTGGTAATGACTTACCTAACGATGGAGAAGCTTATGGGCATCTGATGGTTAGAGGCCCTTGGATCCTTCAAAAATATTTTAAAGCAGAAAAAGATGCTGTAGATGATGAAGGGTGGTTTGATACCGGTGATATATCAAGTATCGATAAAGACGGGTATATGACTATTGTCGATAGAGCAAAAGATGTAATTAAGACCGGTGGAGAATGGATTAGCTCAATAGATCTAGAAAATGCTGCTGTTGGTCATCCAGAAATAGCAGAAGCATGCGTGGTAGGCGTCCCTCATCCAAAATGGGATGAAAGACCAATTATGTTTGTTGTAACAAATTCTGGTGACGAGATTGATAAAAATAGCATTCTAGAGTTTCTTTCTTCAAAAGTGGCGAAATGGTGGATACCTGATGAAATCATTTTTCTAAAAGAACTGCCTCATGGTGCCACTGGTAAACTTCTCAAATTTGATTTAAGAGAAGAATATAAAAATTTATTAATTGATCAACAATAGGATTGTGATCTCAATAATCCTTTGAAGTATTTCTAAGACTATGACAAATAATTATGCACTTATTACTGGTGGTTCTTCAGGAATTGGTTATGAAATTGCCAGGAATTTAGCTGGACGAGGATATAACATTCTTTTGATTTCGAGGAATGAGAAAAACCTACAGGACTGCTGTAATAAACTTTCAGATGAATTTAATGTATCTGTGGATTACATTTCGAGCGATCTAGCAAACAAAGACTCGGTGACTTATATTTACGAAACGTCAAAACAAAGAGGATATAACATAGAGATATTAGTAAATAATGCTGGTTATGGAATAGCAACCCCATTTCATGTCACCTCTATAGAAGATGAAGAAAACTTCATTCGTGTTTTAGGAACCTCAGTGATCACTCTTACCAAGCTATTCGTCAAAGATATGATTAAACAGAAAAGTGGTAAAATCATGATTGTTTCATCTGTAGCAGCATTTGCGCCACCTTCTGCAATTCAGGTTCTCTATGGACCTATCAAAACATTTATGAATCGATTTAGTGATGCCATGAATTCTAGTTACAACCGTCTAGGGATTACCTCCACTGCTGTCTGCCCAGGTTTTACTGTGACCAATTTTCATACAGCGAGTAATGTACAAGAAATGATGGATGCTGTCCCTTCTTTCATGAAATTCAGCTCTGAAAGAATTGCGAAAGAGGGTGTTGAAGCCATGTTTAAAGGTAAGAGCTTATGTGTTCCGACAAAGACATACAGGTTTCTGGTTTTTCTGCTGAGGGCCACCCCATACTCTTTTATAAGATTACTTGAAAATGTGTTGGCGCCTGGGCGATATGAGCAGAAATAAGCCTGAATAAATCACTTATCAATATGGACCTGGGGGATTGAAAGAAATATTAAAGAATCATTAACGTTCATCGAGTAAAGCATTATAGTCTTTCTCTCTAATAACTCGGATACCAAGCTTTTCAGCTTTAGCTATTTTTGTTGGCCCGACTTTTTCTCCGCATATCAATAGGTCTGTTTTGCCAGAAACTGAGCTTTGTACTTGTGCCCCTAGTTTCAGTGCAATTTTTTTCATCTCACTTCTTGACCCAAGAACCATTCTTCCTGTAAAAACGAGTTTCATTCCACTTACAGGAGATTCAATATCTTCTGTTTCAGAAAGTAATGCAGTTTGAGACAGATTAAAACCGAGACCAAGCATACGATTAATTGTTGGCCACCTCTTATTTAATCCATTGACAATATCTGTTGATGAAATCTCTGCAAAACCTTCAATTTCCATAAGTTCTTCTTTAGTTACTTTCATGAGATTATTAATTTGTATATTTTGCAACAAGCGTCTGGAATCGCCTCGACCCAGTTGTGGAATTCCGAAAGCGCTAAGAAAACGCCAATCCTCAGTTTCAACTTGAATGGATCGATCTAACTCTCTTCTTAAATTTTTTGATTGAACGGGTCCAAACCCAATTTTCTCAAAATCCTCCTCATTAGAGTCATATATCTTCTCTAGTGTATCAATGCCTCCGGCGACTAACTTAGTAATACTTTTGGACCCAAACCCGTCAACCTGTCCATGAATTTTAAAAAAGTGCTCTAATGTATTTTCCATTTGAGCTGGGCATGCAGAATGATTAGTACAAACCAGAAAGTCTCTTTGCCAAGTCAACTCCTTTCCACAAGAATCACAAGTTTTTGTAATCTGTGTTTTTGAAGAGGGCTTTATAACGCCTACAATTTTAGGAATAACTTCGCCTGAGCGCTCGACTGAAATAACAGCCCCTTTACCAAGACGAAGTGCTTTAACATTACCTGCATGATGTGCCGTCACACGCGAAACAGTTGCTCCTGATAGCTCAATTGGTTCAACTTCTAATACCGGGGTAACCCGTCCGGTTCTTTTTGTCTGCCACATGATTGAATTAACTGTGGTGTCTTTGGCCTCAGAACGTTGTTTTATAGCAATCTGCCAACGATTATGATGATTGGTTGACCCGAGCAGAGTCTTTAAAGAGTTATGAGTGATCTCGACAACAACCCCATCCGTTGGGTATTCACAAGATTCCAAGACTTGCTTCTGGATAGCTTCATGATTATCTATAAGCTCATCAAAGCTACCTTCCCACCGATCCAATGTGGAGTAGGGTACAAACCGAACCACTCCGTCATTAAGTGCTTGAATAAAATCTTCATTCACCTCATCTGAATTCACCACCCCGACACAAATATTTCGTGGGTGTGCATACCCTAATTTTTTCAGATTCTTTTTAAAATAATCTGTGGTCATTACGAGTTCTCCAATTCCGGGAACCCCTTTTCCAACATTAACCACACCTTTGTCAAAACAAGAAGTAATGTCATTTCCATGAATACCATCACCCCGAGTTGCTAATAAATTATCTTCACGATAAAAAGCTGCAAGCCCGTCCAATTTGGCAGTTGCTATTACAGTAATATCTATCTGGTCAATGGATTGCTTATTTGCTTCTTTCAAGATTCTGGTAACCCATTTTTTAGTCTCATCAACAGTGTATGATTTTTCAATACTGAGCATTGGCTCAGGATGCTTTAATCTATCGGAACCAAAATCAGGCTCATCTTCAATTTGATTTAAAAAAGGGTGATTTGGTTCACGTCGTTGGAGTTCAGCTAAATAAACATGATCGTAGGTATCGTCATCAATAATAGGGGAGCCTTTTCGATAAGATAATGAAGCCTCTTCCAAAAAACTTACTAGTTTTGATGTTTTCCACAATTTTAGGTCTTGATCGGTCATAGTTGGATTACTGCGTCATTATGTCTTGAAAGCAAGAAAATATAAGTACTAATATAGGTTAATTTTACCATATTCAACGTGTTAGATAAGTTTTGAAAACAATATTCAGGGTCTTAAATTATTTAAAAAATTATACGTACAAGTGAAAAATAGGACCTTTCAGTGTCATTTTCTACAAAAAAGGGCATATATAGACACTAAATAAGCCTTTTGTAAGTAACTTAGTGTATTTATATTGGCTTAAGTCACTTAATAGAAACTCCTTAAACACATTCAAAACCTAATAAAACCCCTTATCTATAGGAATAGTGTGCCTCTATAAGCCATATTTTATGGATATATATATGCGTATAATATATATTATGTAAAGTTATTAGTATGTCTTTATTGTATGTTTTATATATATATATCAGA
>CAUZCF010000096.1:0-4090 GCA_963578425.1 Gammaproteobacteria bacterium
AACAGGTAGAGATGCTCACGTTTGGGTCGCTTGCCAAGTACGACGTCGATTCGCTCGCTCAGGTTATTAAACTTAGAGGTATTCGGCCGAAGTTTACTGAACCGGCTAAAGTTCCAACCAAGCTTGAGAAACGCCCACAGTGTCGCTGTCCACCCTAGCCAACGCGCCGAACGTTGGTCATAGATCCGCAAGGTTGAGGGGCCAGCATCGGTTTGATGAACTTCGGCCCCGATGTCCCTCAATAAGTGGTAGGCGGGGTTAGTCAGATGGTCCTCAATCCAGCCGGCTCCCATTTCGATCCAGGAGGCCTGGTTCCCCGCAATATCGAGTGTGTGTGTGCGGCCGCCCAGGCGATCCCTTCCTTCCAGAAGTATGATCGGCACGCCCGCTTCCTTCAGTCGCTTTGCCGCCGACAGGCCAGAGACCCCGCCTCCGACGATGATTACCGGTTTTTGTTTTTGAGTCATTTCGACAGTCTCCTGATTTAAAACGATTTTAATTAGTGACGCTTACTCCCACTCAATAGTAGAGTATTTTGAAACCCTTATAAACAAAGGGATATAGAGGTTTTTTTTTGACTGTGTCAAATATGTGTCATTACGAAATAAGTCTTTAATCATCGTAAGTTTTTGTATGATATTTTCATTATTATAGAAAACTTTTTGCTAGTTTCAACTTAGATCAAAAGAAATAAGAATAAGTAACGTGACATAATATGAATATTAAAAGATTAAAAGGGACTTAAGACAGTATGATTAAAAAAATATTATTTTTCTTGTTATCAATTTTGTTAACTAGTTTTTTAGTTGGCGCTCAAACAACTATTGTAAATCTAATGTGGCTTTCAAGCGTTGAAATGCCCGTAACTTTAATGATATTCATCTCTAGTCTTTTTCAAGATTTTTTCATGCTGAGTCTTTCTCCTGTAGTTGGGATGTTGCCTATTTCAATTCCACCTCTTCTGCCAACCTTAATTCTTTTAGGTTTCCTTATAAGCTTCCCTGTCGCTTGGCTAGCACTTAAGTGGGTAAAAATAGAAAAAAAATACGCTTATGGTATTGCAGGAGCTGTAGCACTATTCTTTATAGTTTACTTGATGCCAGTTGTTTTCTTCGGAGTTGATATGCTGGCTGGAGCGAGGACGCCGTTGGGAAAAGTGAGTTTAATCATTTGTGGGTACGTAGGGGGTCATTTTATGGGGTCTAAATTAAATAAAACTGAATTATGAAAATACTAAAACAAATAAGCTTAATAACAATTACATATTTCTTGTCTTTTAGTCTCTTTGCTAATCACCATGAAGAATCTTATAAATTAGAAGTTATTGCTGAAGATCTTAGCTTCCCATGGGGAATAGCATTTATCTCTAATGAAGAAATTCTAATAACAGAAAAGACAGGTGAATTAAGGTTAATCAGTCAAGGAGTGCTTCTTCCAGAACCTATAAGTGGTGTCCCTGAAAGCTTATTTAAGGGCCAAGGTGGTTTGGAAGGTATCGTTCTGCACCCCAACTTTAAAGATAATCAATACATTTATCTTTCATTCTCAGAGACAGATCAGAGCAACAAAAAATTAAATACTCTTCGAGTGATAAGAGGAAAGTTGGAAGGAACTTCTTTAACTGATGTTGAAACAATTTTTAGAGCAAGCCCTTCAAGAAAAACAGCTAATCATTACGGTGCAAAGATGGTTTTTTTGAAAGACGGCACGCTTCTAATTACGTCTGGAGATGGATTTAATTACAGAGAAGAAGCCCAAAAATTGGATAATCATTTTGGAAAAATAATAAGAGTAAATGATGATGGCACAATTCCTCAAGACAACCCGTTTACTGAAACTCCCGGAGCAAAGCCTGAAATCTGGTCCTACGGTCATAGAAATTTACAGGGAATTGTTATTAACTCAGATGGTTCAATGGTTTATGAGCATGAGCATGGCCCTAGAGGCGGAGACGAATTAAATATTATTGAGAAAGGCAAAAACTACGGATGGCCAGCTATTACATATGGAATTGATTACAGCGGAGCTCTCATTTCTCCATTTAAAGAAAAAGAAGGCATGGAACAGCCTGTTAAATATTGGGTGCCTTCAATAGCCCCATCAGGAATGACTTATTACGATGGAGATTTATTTCCTGATTGGAAGGGGAGCTTATTCATATCAGCTCTAGTGCCTGGAGATGTAAGAAGGTTGGGTATAGAAGAAGGTATGATTATTTCTGAAGAGATTCTCTTTGATAAGATAGGAAGAATAAGAAACATTGTAACTGCCCCAGATGGAAGTTTGGTTATGGTTACCGATTCAAATAAAGGTAAACTCTATCGAGTTACGCCTAAATAATAAGGAGAAAAATATGGTTGCAAGAGCAATATCAGGATTGATAGGTTTGTTTATGTTGTACTCGGCTTTAGGTTGGATTTTAGACCCAACTACCGCTGCTGCAGGTTTGGCTATGGTTTTAGTGGAAGGACCTGGAGACACTACTTTAGGTATGAATACCCAAATAGGAGACTTCACTTCTTTCTTTTTTACTGCAGGCTTGATGGCCTGTATAGGTGCCTACAGGAATGAACACGTATGGCTCTATGCCACTATAAGCTTGTTAGGATCTGCTGCTCTTTTTAGAACCTATGCTGGTTTGGTACATGGGGCAGATTATTTAACAATGGCAATATACGCAGAGATAATTATGTCTGCTCTTCTTGTGTTAAGCGTTTACTTAATGAAAAAAGCAGATTCTTGATTTTTAAGCATGGATTCATTAAATGGATATCCTAGATTTATTTAGAGTTACTTTTAGATATTGATGGATATTGCACCCACTACCACAAGTTACTGCCCCGTCCAGTTTTAAGAAATTATTTGGATAATATGTATGTATATTTGAAATTTGCGATTCTTCGTGTCCGTCTCGTGTCCAACTGAATGGCGAATATCGTGCCAACGAAAAGCCCATTCACCTCGCCTCCGCGTGCGGTATTTTTTAATTTCTCAAAAGACGTTTAATAAGCATTAAAGTTTTGGCATCAGTCCGCATCAAGGATTTTGTATCAAATAAAGCGCCCTGGTCTGTTGAGTTAATCAATTTAATAAGTTCTGATTTTGACATACGCTTTATTTTGGTTTGTTTTGCTTTTTCTAATTCCTTTTCCCAGTTGTCAGTAGGTTTGTGAGTTGCCTCACCAAGCGCTTGTTGGAAGAGGTCTGTTTTTTTCTTTTTCATTTAAGTTAATTAGAAAATGCCGGATTCTAATCCGGCAGCCATGATCATCCCCAATTCTTCACACTCGATGAGCTGACTGTCGTCAACATCGCCGACGATCAATACCGGTTCCTGTATTTGTTTGATAGCAAGCCCGTTCAAAATTCGGGTGATGCTTTTTATTGCTCCGGTGCCGTCATTTCCTGCGCACACGAACAGTGCATAAGGCATGCCATCAATTTTGTCTTCACATGGATAATAGATGCGATCAAGAAAATATTTTATTGCTCCGCTCATATAGCCAAAATTTTCTGGTGTCCCTAGAAGTAGTCCATCTGCCCAGAGAACATCGTCCGCTGAGGCCTCAAGTGCATCACGGACTTGAACTTCAACGCCGTTAATATCTGGATTTTTTGCACCTTTAATAACCGCATCAGCCATAGCACTGGTTGTACCAGATTGCGAGTGGTAAACGATCAGGAGGTGTTTCGATTTACTGGTCATTTTCTATTATCCATAAAAGACGATATACGATCTTTGCTATAACGTATTCTAGTTCCGTCATCCGTCTATTAAATCTCTTTGGTTGGTCATAAATTAAATATACACCTTACCTGTTATAAGAGACTATCGTTTTCTTGGGGGTATGTGCTATTGAGAAAAAATTATTTTTTGTGAAAATATGCCGCCTAAAATCGAAGTAACATCAAATGTAACATCAAATACAGGTCAATAGATTGGGTAGAATGAGATAATGATGCAAACTAAGCAAATGGAGTTACTGTCCTATACCGGCACAAATTACTCGTCGTCGAGCTGCTCCTCGATCGTAGCTTGGATCCACTTGAGGTAGTTCGGATGCTCCGACAAGCCTTTAGCCGCAAACAT
>CAUZCF010000097.1:0-3960 GCA_963578425.1 Gammaproteobacteria bacterium
GGATTATATTTTGGCATAGCCATTGCTCGGTCTTCTTCGCCTTCACCTCTCCCAGTGTAACGAAGCACATCATCGTTAGAATCATTAAATAAAACCCCATCTTTAAAGGGTTGGGCATTATGAGTTCCGGGTGGTAATTCCACAGCCATATTAATTGCCTTACCATTAAAATGAAGCATCCCTCTTGACCTTAAACCAGAGATATACATCCCATGACGATTACAAACCACGCTATTAAGATGCAATTTATTTAACATCATTGGCCCATTCTCACCCAAGGGATCAAACACTAAAGGTTTATATTTAACCCCCATTGTTTGAATGTGCATACCCCAATTAAAACAATGTTTATCTAAATCAAAACCCAAGATACAGTCAAAACCAGTTGAGGTAAGGTAAAGAGTACGATCAAATACAGTAATTTCATGACAATGTTTTAGATAAGGATTACGCCATGACTCTATTAATTGAAAGTCTGGTGTGTAGGCAAATAACTCATCACTGGCAGCAATAAAAACTTGTTCTCCATCAAAAGCTATCCCTCTTAATCCTCGATCCCAACCTCGTCCTTGCCAATCAATACCTGAGGTATTCCAATCAATAGTTTGATTGACCTTCTGAGTTTTAAAATCAATGAGGTAGACTCCACCATGACTCTGGCCTTGCTGCGCTCCTCGCACCACTGAACTGGCAATAAGCTTAACCATACGCTTATCCAGCAGCGATGTTAAAGCTATTTACCGAACCTTTTTCTGACAGTCAACCAAGTGGTTCTAGGTTGTGCCAAACTTCTGACATTCCGCTGCGAATCAGTACCAAACATGTCACTATAAGTATTGGCACCGGTATTGATAAAACTATAGGTCGCTTGATCAAAGACATTATCTATATACAACGACACATTCCAGCCATTGGCAAGATTGTCTAGCCCGATAGAGAAATTACTACTCTCCTGCGATGGTGAAATCCCATTGGTATCATTATTAATAATATTCCAAGTCCTGTTCCAAGATTCAGATTGATAGCTGATGCCGTAATACACCCATAAATCTCCTCCAGCCACATCCGGTTGATCATAAGAAATACCAAGATAACCTTTTGTTTCAGGAGAATTAGGCATGATCATGTTATCACGATATACAGAGCCCCCTGGTGAGGTGTATTCCTTAGTAAATTTTGCATCAGCGAATGTTGCACTACCGCTGATATTAAGCTTATCTGTTATTTGATACTTAATATCCAACTCGAGTCCAGACGATTCAGCTGTTTCAGCATTAACAGTGCCGCCAACCCACCAAGGGCCAACCCCGCTCCAATGAGCAATTTGCATGTCTGACCATTCCATTAAAAAGTACTGGGCATTTACTTGTAATCGATTGTCCATCCAATTACTTTTGATTCCAATTTCATAATTATCCATATAGTCCGCGCCATAAGTTTCTCCAACCTCACCGGTAGCAGCTGCTCGAGGGGAGTTAACTCCACCTATTCTGAACCCTTGGCTAAATAATGCATAAACCATTTTGTCGTCATCAATTTTATAGGTAGCACTAACCTTGTACAGAGTATCATCAGACTTACCCTTGCTTTCCATAGTTCCGTTCGCTTCAATTCCACCACCAGCAAATGGAGGTAGCCCCTCTGGGAAAGCATCTCTGTTGTGTGTTTCACGTTCAAATTCAGACCAACGTATTCCTGCACCTAGGGTTAGCTTATCAGTCACATCGTAACTAAACTCTCCAAAAACGGCGACCTGCTCAACAGAACGCTGAAATGTATCAGTGTAACTAAGAGTGGTGTTGATAGGACAGGTTACAAAGTCATAATAATAGGCATAGAAACAAGCCCAATAATTCGCATAGTAAGCAGCCCCAGTAGACATATAGTCAGGATGCTCTGTGCCATAATACCATTCATCATAGACGTCTTCCCAATACCCTCCAACCATCCATTGGAGTTTACTGTCACCTTTAGAAACCAAGCGAACTTCAGCTGCTTGTCGTTCTTGATATTGATCATTGAAAGTCAAAGCAATGGTGTAGCCAGTGTCATACAAGCCGTAGCCATAATATGCATCTTTCCATTGAGTATAGGCATGATTGTCCCACTCATACACTATGTCTCGATCATAAGTCGTGAAGGTAGCCGATAGGTCAGCGAAACCTAGATCGCCTTTCAATGTCAGGGCAGAAGATTGCCAGTCATCATCTCGCATTTCTTTGATAAATCGGGTTATTTTATATTCCCCTAAACTCGGATCAGTGTCCCAACTTCCATCAAGTTCACTGTTTTCAGTTACATGACTCAATAATGCAGACCAATCCTCAGATATATTCCATAAGAAAGCAACCCGGCCTCCGGTTACGTCATAAGTATTAAAGTCATCTTCCACTATAGCTTCGTTATCATAGCTGCCGCTAAAGCTGCTACCGAGTACATTATCAACATAACCTCCATCGCTAGAGGTGTAACCTACCACTCGCATGCTTAAAACGTCATCGACCAGAGGTATATTCATATGGCCATTAACATCAAAGCTGGTATGACCATTTTTTATTGTTCCATAGGAAGTTTCAACCTGACCGTAATGCCCACTATGATCAGGTTTGTTGGTAATCATACGGAGTGTTCCTGACTGAGATGTAGAACCAAATAAAGTCCCTTGGGGCCCAGGAAGCGCTTCAACTCTTTCTAAATCTATAGCTCGAACACTCACTTGTTGTGAACTGGTGGTCATTGGCTGCTCATCTAGGTATAAAGCCACGGTACTGTCTACATACCAAGTATATGCATCTTGCGTGATACCCCGCATCACTAAGTCATTTTGACCAGGTCTCTCTGCAGTTAGGACGACACTAGGTAGAGCTTTAATATAATCAGCCATACTTTTGATGCCCATCCTCTCAATGTCTTCAGTCGTTAGAGCCATAATCGCTTGACCTACATCTTGTATATTTAATTCACGCTTAGTGGCAGTAACTATAATTTCTTCAAGTGCAATAGATTCTTGTGCCATCAGATTAGAGACATGCATTGCTGGAATTGATAAAGCCGTTGCAACTGCTGCTGCTACTGCCTTGTTTGGTTGAGTCATAAAACTCTTCTTCATATAAATATCCCCATTTTATAAATGAATTTACACTATAGTCTTTTAGTATCAGGTTATCGGTGTTCGTTAATCATGCCAAGCAAGTGACAAGATAGCAAAAGAAAAAACCATTTTTTTATCCGTTAATTTAACTACTAACTCTGATCGATAGATTTAATGACGCTTAGGATATACTGTTTGTAAATAATCCATGAATAAAAAAGAAACAATTAAACACGGCCTGTACGAGTATTATTACGAAGATGAATACTCTGACCAGATCAAATGGAGAGGACATTATAAGGACGGGCTAAAACATGGCCTAATTGAAGCGTTTCATCGGAAAAACGGATATCTCCTTCGCAAAGAACACTGGAAAGAGGGAAAGGAGGAAGGTCTATGGGAACAATTTGATCAAGAAACAGGAAAACTTACCAATAGAACAGATTTTATAAAAGGCAAACAAACAAGTGCCGAATGGTTTTTTGAAAACGGCCAAGTAGAGATAAGAGGAGAGTTTAAGAATAATGCACAACATGGCCTATGGGAATATTTCGATAAGCACGGTCGATTAGCCTACAAAGGCCAATTTAAAAAAGGCAAAGAGAATGGTCTATGGCAAGGATTTCATGAAAATGGTGTGCTGCTGTATTCAGGAAATATGTTAAATGGTGAATCTGAAGGGCTTTTTGAATGGTTTCATGACAATGGACAACTTCAACGTCGAGGCAAGCATAAACAAGGACAGCTCATTGGTCTATGGGAATACTTTGATATCAATGGTCAACTAATAGAAACAAAAGTATTTAAAAATAGAACGGAGTTAAGCACTAAAAAGTAGCTTCTTGCTAGATTTATTCCTTACAGTTAAC
>CAUZCF010000098.1:0-3956 GCA_963578425.1 Gammaproteobacteria bacterium
AATAAAAATTCTCGAGCTTAAAAGTAATTGATATTTTTTATACCAGGGCAATTCTAAACCTGTTCTAGCTAACTTCAGATCAAGTGTTTCAGGTAAAAAAAATAAAACTGGTAAAAGTATAACGACCCCAATAATCAAAGTGACGATAAAAACATCATTGGGATTACCAAAAAACTCTAATGCAAAAGCGCCCACAACAGGGGCAATCATTGGTGCTATACCCATAATAGCGATGACTCTTGAAAGAGGTTTGGCAGAATCAGTGTTTGTGGTATCTCTTATTATGGCTCTTGACATAATAGTTCCTACACTCCCGCCTATGCCTTGGATGAACCTAGCAATTATTAATGTTGAAAGATCTTGAGCATATAAACAAACAAACGATGCCGCTATAAATAAAATTATTCCAGAGATCATAATAGGTCGTCTTCCAATTTTATCCGATAAAAAACCAACTATGGGTTGAGCAGTTGCTAAACCAAATAAGTAAGCCGAGAGAATAAATTGTATGGAAGAGTAGGGTGCATTAAATTTTTGTGCAAATAATTCCAGTGTTGGAACGACCAGTACCATTCCAAATGGTGACATGCCGCTTGCAAGACCTAACAATAGGGTTGACGGTCTTTTTATGTGCATCAAAAACTAATCTAGCTGTGACAGCAGATCAGGTATGAATTCAAATAAGTCAGCTACTATGCCTATATCAGCCACTTCAAAAATAGGCGCGTCTGGATCTTTATTGACAGCAACAATCGTACCAGCATCTTTGATGCCAGCGATATGCTGAATGGCGCCAGAAATACCAAAGGCCATGTATAAATCTGGGGCGATTATTTTACCGGTTTGTCCAACCTGCATATCATTGGGAACATAACCTGCATCTACAGCTGCTCTAGATGCTCCAACTGATGCTCCTAATTTATCAGCAAGTTGATAAAGAATATCAAAGTTCTCTGAACTACCAACACCGCGACCTCCAGAAATAACGATAGATGCTACTTGCAAGTCTGGACGTTCCTGTATTCCAGATTCTAGTCCCTTGTAACGCGTGTGAGATGGAATCTCAACGTTGGGTAGATCAATCGAGCTTAGAGCTGCATCATTTGAATTACCAACATCTTTGAAAGATGCGGGTCGAACTGTGGCAACAATTTTTTGTCCCTCATTAACTTCCAATGTCTCTATTGCGTTACCTGCATAAATTGGTCGTTTGAATGTCCGAGGGCTTAATACTTCCATAATATCGGTTAACTGACTCACATCAAGAAGCGCTGAAATTCTAGGTGTCAGATCCTTACCAAAAGTGGTTGAGGGAACCAACACACAATCATAATCCTTAGCAATGGCTGCAATAACTGGTGCCATAACAGAAGCCAGTGGATTTTCAAATATAGCATCCTGAATAGTCAGTACTTTTGAAATACCATCAAATAGTCTTGATTGGTTAGCAATCTCAGGATCATTTGCAAGTATTAATAAATCGACGTCTGAAGAAATTTGTGATGCACAATTAACGGTTTTACTAGTGGCAGAAATAACCTGACCACGAAAGTACTCTCCCACTACTAAGACTTTTGAGTTATCAGTCATTTAATAACTCCTTTTCTTTGAGGGCAGCAACTAGTTCTGATGCATCATTTAACATGACCCCTGATTGTCTTGGGGGAGGTGCGGAAACCTTTAGTACCGATATTGACGGTTCTAGATCAACATCTAAAGTGCTGGGATCGATAATTTCCATTGGCTTCTTTTTGGCCTTCATAATGTCTGGCAATTTTACATATCGAGGTTCGTTTAATCGAAGATCAGTTGTGATAATTGCTGGTAAATCTACTTCAAGAGTCTCCAGGCCCTGATCAACTTCTCTAACAACTTCTAAAGAATTTCCATTCACTGTAACTTTTGAAACAAATGTTCCTTGGGCATATGAACACATTTGAGCAAGCATTTGCCCAGTTTGACTGGCATCATCATCTATTGCTTGTTTGCCCATTAGAATCAAATCAGGCTTCTCTTGATCAACTATTTTATGAAGAAGTTTTGCTACTTGAATTGGCTCAAGTATCGTATTGTGCTCAATGAGAATGGCTCGATCAGCTCCCATAGCTAATCCAGTTCTTAGTTGTTGTTGAACATCATCAGACCCGACGGATACTATGATAACCTCGCTGGCGTTACCGTTTTCCTTTAGTCTTAAAGCTTCTTCTAGAGCAATTTCATCAAATGGGTTAATACTCATTTTAACACCATCAGTAACCACTCCAGATTCATCAGATTTAATTCTGATCTTGACGTTATAGTCAATGACTCTTTTTATGCATACAAGGATTTTTTTCATTGTTAACTATTGTTAGTTCAGTGTTTTAAAAAGTAAGAAGAGAGATATATAATTTTTAGAGTGGTATTCTGACTCAAAAATAAAAAAATTACAGTAAATTTATAAGAAATGTTTAAGAAAAATTACAAAATATCCTATGGGCTAATCGTTATTTTATTATTGTTCATAAATGGATGTGCAAGCCAATCTGATAATAATGAGTTGGAAGATGATATTAAGTTGTCAAATCGATCCAGCTGTTTTAACACGATAGATATTAGAGATTATAGAGTCCTTGATCGAAGCAATCTAATAGTTTATGGTCGCCCAAAATCTCGATCTTATCTTCTAAAAATAAGCCCTCCAAGTTTGGATGTAAATAGTCTCGATATGATTAGCTTCAAGTCATGGAGCGGAAGAGTGTGTGGCTTTGCTGGTGATGAGTTAATCATTCCAGATAACCTCTTTGAACAAAGGTATTCAATAATGTCAGTAACGCAACTTGATGAAGCAGGACATTACAATTTAATGGTTCAATATGGTAAAGCTGAACCTTTGCAAGAAATTGAACCAGAGACTTCTTCATCACCAGAAATCACTAGAGAACTCACTAAGGAAAATAACGAGAATAACAATGAGCAATGAAGAGATACTTCAAAGAGATCATGAAACTGTTATTGGAAAAATAATCTACCTCAGTCAAAAAGAAGATCGTCAAGGTGAAGAGAGGGGTAGGGAATATTTCATCATTAATAAACATACCAACGGGCATAGAAAAATTGTAGCTCATTGTGAAATTGATGACCGACCTGCAGTGATGAGAGATATCACCTACTCATTGGATGACAACTGGTTACCAATGGACTGTTTTGTAAGAATTTCAGTTGGCGACAAGTTTATGGGTTCGGGGTGGTTTAATTTTGGTGATGACTTTGCTGAATGTGAAACTAGCACATTATTGGAAGGTAGGGTGAGCCAAAAAATGCAAACCCAAGGACGACTCAAAACTTTTCAAAATCATGCTATCGCTTGCGATGCTTGGCATCTCAGACTGTTTGACCAATCAAAAAATGAGAACCCTCAAAATATAGGTGAAATGTTATTGTCATCTCCTGATCACAGAGGTGCAACTGGTCCCATGCTTTTTTCTATCACAACAACCATAGAATTTGTTGGTCAAGAATCGATTACAGTTAAAGCAGGAACTTTTGATGCTCTTCATTACAGATTTGTCGGGACCCCTGGTTTACCTCAAGAACACCCCCCTTATGATGTCTGGTGTACCAGTGATGGGGATTTCTTATTTCTCAAAGGTACTGTGGGTGGCTACATGCAAACCTATTATGAGTTAGTTGAACTAAAAAAAAGCTAAACGTTGTAAATAAAATATGCTTAAAAAACTAAAAACCTGGTGGACTTTAGATCAAGAAGCAGAAAAAAATAGTGCTGATAATCCATTGACAGCATTAACAGACGGTCAAAGAAGAAATTCTGGTCCCTTATTAGCTCTTGCATTTGGTTGGGGTTTCTTGGTAACAGGTCTTTTTACAGGCAGCCAGTTAGGAAATGGAATTCCTTTTTGGCCAGATATTATAATTACGACTTTTTTAGGTAATCTAGCGAATTTCATAGTCGGAGC
>CAUZCF010000099.1:0-3941 GCA_963578425.1 Gammaproteobacteria bacterium
CCTTTTAACCGTTTGAGTTCTGAATTTAATCCATTGACTAAGTAAAGTTTTTAGATCACAAACTCTAGGTTTGCCATCAAGGCCTATTACATTCATATTAACTCTGATGTTTTTCTCTAAATCTGTTGTTGCAAATAAGTGACTCATTAATTCATCAATATTCACCCTAGAGGATTTAGGGGTTAAGACAATACGAATTGGTGTTTCATGATCAGATTCATCATTAATATCAATCAATAAAGGTAATTTCTTAGCTTTCATCTGTGTGGCAATCTGTTCGATAATTTTATTACCAGAAACTTGATATGGCAGTTGATTAATGACAATTTGGCTTTTCTCTTTTTTGTACGTTGCCCTGATCTTTATAGAACCAACACCGGTCTTATAAATATTTTTTATTTCTTCTGAAGCAGTAATGATCTCTCCTCCAGATGGAAAATCAGGACCTTGAAAGTTTTTTCCTAATCGAACTAATTGACCTATAGAGATTTCAGGTTTTTTTAAGATCTTATCTAGCAAATAAGCAATTTCCTTGATGTTATGTGGTGGAATATCAGTGGACATTCCTACGGCAATACCTGTCACCCCATTTAGAATTAGATTTGGCAAACGAGCAGGAAGGAAGATAGGCTCATTAAGTGTCCCATCAAAATTTAACTTCCAATCAACTGTGCCTTGACCTAACTCTGTTAACATAAGTTTTGTGTAAGCACTAAGTTTTGCCTCTGTGTAACGCATCGCAGCAAAAGATTTGGGGTCATCGTAAGACCCCCAATTACCCTGACCAATAATCATTGGATAACGATATGAAAAATCTTGTGCCATACTAACCATTGCTTCATAACAAGCGCTATCTCCATGAGGATGGTACTTTCCAAGAACATCTCCAACGGTCCTTGCTGATTTCTTGGGTTTAGATTGTGCTGAAAGACCAAGTTCAGACATGGCATATATAATTCGTCTTTGAACTGGTTTTAGGCCATCGCCAATGAATGGAAGTGCTCTATCCAAAATCACATACATGGAATAGTTAAGATAAGCCTTTTCTACAAATTCAATTAACGGCTGAACGTCTGATCCGTTTCCGCCAACTGTCTTTTTGAAATCCATTTCTTCTTGCTTACCCATTACTGTATTTCTGCCAAATTACCTTTTTCTTGAAGCCAATCCCTACGATCAGTATAACGTTTTTTAGCCATTAACTTATCCATCAACTCATTCGTCTCATCCTCATCTTCTATCGTTAATCTCACTAACCGTCTGGATTTCTCTAGCATGGTTGTTTCCCTGAGTTGAATGGGGCTCATCTCACCCAGACCTTTAAATCTAGTAACTGTGACTTTAGCTTTAGATTTCTTTTTCTCAATCGCTTTAAGGTGATGATCTTTTTCATCTTCATCCAACGCATAAAAAACTTCTTTACCAACATCTATTCTGTATAAGGGTGGCATAGAGACGTAAATATGACCTTCTTCTACTAGTTTTTTAAAGTGCTTAACAAATAAGGCGCATATGAGTGTAGCTATATGAAGACCGTCTGAATCGGCATCTGCTAGGATACAAATTTTATGGTATCTAAGATTAACCAAATCTTCAGTTGACGGCTCAACTCCAAGCGCTTGCGAAATATTACTGATCTCCTGAGAGGATAAAAGGTTAGACTCTTCAACCTCCCAACTATTCAAAATTTTACCTCTAAGTGGAAGAATAGCCTGATATTTCCGATCTCTTGCCTGCTTCGCTGAACCTCCTGCAGAATCACCCTCGACAATAAACAGTTCACACAGGTCAGGTTCATCGCTGGTGCAATCTGCTAGCTTCCCAGGCAATGTTGGTCCACCTGTTATTTTCTTTCTTTTGACCTTAACGTTCTTTTTTGCTCGTTTTTGGGCATTCTCAATAGCTCTAGCAACAATCTGATCGCCAGCCTCAGGATGTTGATTTAACCAGAGCGTAAATGCGTCTTTAATAACATTTGAGACTAAACTTGAGACAGCCCTGGAACTCAATTTTTCTTTGGTTTGACCTGAAAATTGAGGGTCCTCAATTCGAATAGATAAAAGATAACTCAAGCCAAGCCATACATCCTCGGGTGAAAGCTTAACTCCTCTAGGTAATAAGTTTCTGTAATCAGCAAATTCTTTGACCGACTCAGATATACCTGTTCTAAATCCTGTAACGTGGGTTCCACCTGATTTTGTTGGAATCAAATTGACATAAGACTCTTGAATTCCATCTTGATCTTCTGCAGGCCAGGTTAGACTCCATTCAATTACTTGATTATCTGTAACATTACTCCCAAAGAAAGGTATTGATGGAACACAAGGAATGTCCCCTAATACTTCTGATAAATATTCATTTACCCCATTCTCATAAAACCATTCTTCTTTTTCATTACTGTTCTCATCATGAAACTTTATTTTCAACCCAGGGCATAAGACTGCTTTTGCTCTAAGGTTATGCTTTAACTCTTTAAGTTTGATATTGGAAGTATGAAAATATTTTTCATTTGGCCAGAATCTTATGGTTGTCCCGGTATTGGCTTTACCAACTTTATCGACAATCTCTAACTCAGAGGCACGCTCGCCATTATTAAAACTTAAATTGTATTCATGACCATCTCGTTTAATCCATACTTCTAAATGTTTTGATAAGGCGTTAACAACAGAAACTCCAACTCCGTGAAGACCTCCTGAGAATTTATAACTCTTATTGGAAAATTTTGCTCCCGCATGAAGTCGGGTGAGTATCAGTTCCACAGCAGGAACTTTTTCCTCTGGATGATCATCCACTGGCATCCCTCTACCATCGTCTTTAACCTGCACTGAACCGTCTTTATAAAGTTTAACTTGAATAGTTTTACAATAGCCTACTATGGCTTCATCTACACTGTTATCAATAACTTCATAAGCTAGATGATTAGGGCAATCAGTGTCAGTGTACATACCCGGTCGTTTCTGAACCGGTTCTAACCCACTTAGGACTTCAATATCTGAAGCGTTATATTCTTTTGTCATGGTCCTTAATTATTCTTGAGAAGAAAGGTTGAATCAAGGTCATTGATCACTGTTTAAGCGGCCATTCTATCATAGCTCCTAGAATTGAGTATTATTTATGACAAGACAAAGGGGCTGCACATTGCTGCTAAACCCCTTTATCTTTTTTAAGCTCTTATATTAGATAAGATCTGAATTCATAACTTTAGTCCATGCAGCTATAAAATCTGACACGAACTTATCTTTTGAGTCATCAGACCCATAGACTTCAGCAATGGCTCTAAGTTGAGAATTTGACCCAAATGCTAAGTCAACTCGAGTTGCAGTTCTTACTTTTTCACCCGTTGTACGGTCCGTTGCCTCGTATGAATTACTTCCTGTTGGATTCCACTCGACACCCATGTCAAGAAGGTTGACAAAGAAATCATTGGTCAACTTGCCTGGTGTTTCAGTAAAAACACCATGATTATCAGAACTTATTCCAAGGGCTCTCATGCCACCTACAAGCACTGTCATTTCTGGTGCTGTCAAGCCAAGTAACTGAGCTTTATCAAGCAGCATTTCCTCAGCAGGTACTGATGACCCTCCTTTTTGAAAGTTACGAAAACCATCGGCTATTGGCTCAAGAGCCTCAAAAGATTCAGTGTC
This sequence comes from Gammaproteobacteria bacterium, assembly GCA_963578425.1. GTDB lineage: Bacteria > Pseudomonadota > Gammaproteobacteria > Steroidobacterales > UBA11654 > CACPJA01. The sequence goes on from CAUZCF010000099.1 coordinate 3,645, forward strand.
AGTTTGCTCTTCGCTGGCATCACCTCTGCCTGCTGTAAAAGGAACTTCAGCACCTGAGGCTTGCTCAATACCAACATTTCCAGCGAGGACAATAACATCTGCTATTGAAGCACCAGAGTCTGATGCAATAGCCTCGAGTACTTCTAACACTCGAGAAAGTTGTTCTGGTTTATTGGCTTCCCAATCTTTTTGTGGAGTAAGACGAATTCGGGCTCCATTAGCACCTCCTCGCAAATCAGAACCTCTAAATGTTGATGCGCTGGCCCAGGCAGTTTCTACCATGTCTTGAACGCTCAG
>CAUZCF010000100.1:0-3880 GCA_963578425.1 Gammaproteobacteria bacterium
AAAGTTACAACAGACTCATATTTTAATCTAATTTCTTTAACAGTAGAATACGATATATAAATCAAAAAGGATTTGTAACTGATATATTGTTTTACTACTGTTAAACGTATGAGCAAGAAAAAAGAGGAAAGAATATGGCAATGATGCAAGGAAGCAATAAACCAAAAAATCAAGGTAAACCCGCTGGCAGACCTCCATTGGAAGCTATGACACCTGAAAATTTAGCTCCGCCTACCGGTATGGAAGGCAGAGAAGAAGACTTAGCTAAAGCAATGCAGATATTGGTTAAAACAATGAAAATACAAATACCGTATCCTCACGATACAAATGATGCACTGCTAAAAGCACACCTTAATGCGATTCAATTTGCGAAGAACAATAATTTACTAGAAGCCTATGTTGAACATGATCTTAACACCATGAAACCCTTACTTGAGCGAGCAAAAGCTATGATAGAGGCCACTGGCGATCAAGAATTAGCTTTGGTCATGAATTTTGAAAGAACAGGATGTTTTTTCCAAATGTTTCTAGATCCTCACGCTGAACCTGGAAAGAGAACTTTTACCTTCCCTTTTAAGAAGGTTTTAAATGCTGCCAAAGGTCTAGGACAATTTGATCTCACAGAAGAAGAAATACTCGATAAATGGTGGAGACCAAGGTATTTAGGATACGGCAAAGCAATGGGTGTTGAATTAAAGATCTCTGATATGGATGAAAACGGAAAAATTACTGTCGAGATCGCATAACCTATTATGAAACCAGTCCAGGAAGCTTCCATTCCAAGCTATATCCCTACCAGAAAAGAAATAACTAAAGCTGCTACTGATCTCATTCCAAAACTCAGAGAAAGAGCAGAAGAAGCTGAAGATCTACGGATGATGCCTGAGGAAACTCTTCAAGAAATGAAAGAGGCTGGAATTCATAAAATATTTACCCCTAAACGCTATGGTGGCTTTGAAATGGATTGGGGAACACAGGTAGATGTTGCGAGAGAACTCGGTAAAGGTTGTGCCTCTGCATCATGGATGTCTTCGGTGGTTATGTCTCATTCATGGAACTTGGGAAGATTCCCTGCAGCTGCTCAGGAAGAATTCTGGCCTTCTTGCCCTGATGCAATAATTGCTACGGCTTTCGCTGGAGGAGGTGAAATGCAGGAAACCGAAGGGGGTTACATTCTCAATGGGCTATGGCGCTTTGCCAGTGGAGTTGATCACTCTGATTGTGCAATTGTGGCTGGTCAATTTAATAACGCTAATAGCAAATCAGGAACGGGTCTCAATTATAGAATGGCATTAATTATGCCGGATCAATATGAAATTATAGATACCTGGCAAGCAGAAGGTTTAAAAGGTACTGGGAGTAAAGACATTAAAGTTGTTAATGCTTTTGTACCAGAACATCGAACCGTTAAATCCTTGGAACTTGGGGGTAAGAACCCTCCAGGATCTGAGTTGCATAAGCATTATATATATCGTGTTGAAATGGGGATGTATTTTAATACCCTATTATCAGGACCTATGTTAGGTGCAACCCATGGTCTGATGCTTGAATACTTAGATCAGACCAGATCTAGGTTTGGATCAATGTTCGGAGAGCGTGTGTCTGAACAAGCTGCAGTCCAGCAAAAAATAGGTGAGTCTAATGAAGAATTGAGAACTGCTGATTTAATCATTGATAATCTTTGTGACTTCCTCCATCACCAAGGTAAAACTGGGCAAACTATTCTAGGTGAAGATAGACTCAAGATTAGAAGAGAAACTGCAATGGCAACTCAACTCTGTATGAGTTCAGGAACTCGCTTATCAGGTATGATGGGAGTGACAGGGCAAACTGGAAGAAACCCAGTGCAACGACATTTTCGAGATCTTAGAACCATGTCTACCCATGGTGCAGTTCACTGGGATAACGCAACTACCCCAACAGGTCGTTATCTTTTAGGCATTGAAACCGGTGACCCACTCATTGATGAACACAATGAGTTACTAAATACTTAGAGTTGTTTAGAAAAAATATAAACTCTATAACGATCCTAATAGTCATCCTCATCAGTTCCTTGGGAGCAGCTCCGAATCTAGCAGACACAAAAACTTTATACCCAGAGAAACTGACACATTTAGCACTTGAATGTGTTCATAAAGAATACCCAAATAAAATTTCACACACCATGCAAAGTGATACTGATCTTAAACCCCCTAGGGAATTAACACCCTCTTTTTATGGGTGTTTTGATTGGCATTCATCTGTCCATGGGCATTGGTTACTGGTGAGGCTAGCAAGACTGTATCCTGAGAAAGATTTGTCTGTGCAATCAATGGCAATACTTAACCAGAGTTTTACAAAAGAAAAACTTTTGATAGAAAAAGATTATTTTCAGGGAACAGGTAGAACAGCCTTTGAGCGACCCTATGGGCTAGCTTGGTTACTCCAATTGGTCGCTGAATTAGAAGAATGGGATGACAATCAAACAGCAATCCAATGGAGAGAAAATATCAAACCCTTAGAAAACATAGTGATGGAAAGGATTGTTAGCTGGTTACCTAAATTAACTTACCCAGTGAGAAGTGGTCAGCATTCACAAACAGCTTTTGCTTTGGGTCTTATTTATGACTGGGCAATAATAACAAACAATATAAAAGTATCTGAATTAATTAAAAACAGGTCATTAAATTTCTATTATGATGATAAAAATTGTCCTTTAAATTATGAACCATCAGGAGCTGACTTTTTATCTCCTTGTTTAGCTGAAGCAGATTTAATGCGTCGAGTATTAGCACCGAATGAGTTTGCACAATGGCTTGGTGATTTTCTTGAAATTCCAAGTGAAAAAAATACAGTATGGATTGAACCGGCTATTGTTAGTGACCGTTCAGACCCTAAGCTTGCTCATTTAGATGGGCTAAACTTAAGCAGAGCTTGGATGTTAGAAGGGATAGCTACTGGTTTGCCAATGGGTGATCCAAGAAAAGACATTTTAATTAGCTCTGCATTGCAGCATGCCAATATTGCATTGGATGCAGTAACTGGAGAATTTTATGAAGGTGGCCATTGGCTTGGAAGTTTTGCAACCTACCTTGTCACACAAAGAGGCCTTTAATTTAGGGTTTTCTGAACTTTAATACAAAACGGCTTGTACGATCTCTAATTTCTTTTTCGAAAACCATTGATGTCAAACTATCATCATGATTTTCTAAGCTATTTAATTCGTCTTCAAGAATAAATCCGCTCGCCTCAACTTCTTTGATAACAAAGTTTTTCTCTATTCTGTGAATACTGTGACAATCATTAATACCATGACCAGATTTAGCATGATGATCTAAAATTCCATAAATACCACCAGTAATTAATGTATCAAAAATACTTCTATTCATTGCAGAACGATCAGCCTTAGTCCAAACAGAATCATGATAGGTCATAACATTGAATATCTTATCGAGTTTGTCAGGAAAGTTTGGTGACTCCATTTCACCAACCACCGGGATCAAATTATCTTGAGGAAACTCACCAAGTCTTTTCTCAATAGGATTTCCCTTCCAACGTTCTACACTCTTTGGTGAAGTATGCGCATAGACTATTCCTCCATCTTTTAGAGCATGAGCTATGATTGAGGAAAGGTATCCTCGTCCTGAATTAATTTCGCCAATTTTGTCGGTTGTTTTTATGTTAAAGAAATCTAGAACCTCACCTGGTTTCCTATTGACATCACGCTCACGATCAGAATCTGGTCTGTTTTGGTGTGTCACGGCACTTAAAATATGGTCGGCAATCAATGTTCACTCCTTATTTTTTAATAAAAGTCTTCCTGGAAGTTCACCTGTGAATTCTCCGTTACTTAAAACTCTAATACCATTGACCCAAACTGAATCAATGCCTTCTGATTGCA
>CAUZCF010000101.1:0-3826 GCA_963578425.1 Gammaproteobacteria bacterium
GGCTTTCCAGCTTCCCAGGCAATTGCAGCTCGTGATTTCATACTTTCATCCTATTAAAAATCTTTTGAAAAATAATAATTATTTGAGACTCTCATAATCGTCCGGTCCGGGGTTCAAGTCCCTGCTGGCCCACCATAATATCAGTTTCTTACGGCTATTGGACATTGATTGAATTTCCATTGGTGTCCATATAGGTGTCTATCGTTCTTGAAAGCTTCTTCTGGTCCAGCCATTTCATACCCTTCATTTCATCTTCAGTAACAAGTATGTATCGTTGGAAAGCGCTGTCTGTTTTATGGCCAGATGCTTTTTTGATAACATAACGATCATTCCCTGCAAGTCTGAGATTATTGAGTGCGCAATGCCTTAAATCATGAAAAGTGAAATCCTCTATTCCTGCTGAATTAAGGGCTTTCAGATATTCTTTTCGATTCCAGCATCTTTGCTCAAAAACATATCCACCATGAATTGGACGGGGTAAGCTCTGAAAGTAGTCAAAAATTCTCTTATGCAACGGAATTACTCTACCGGTTTTGTTTTTGGTGCGTTGGCCACCAAGCCGGCCGAATACCAGTTTGGACTTGGTTTCTTTGTTATTTTCTTTCACATTACATTTTTAGACCACTAATTCCTTGATAAGCATCATACTTGCCATCACCAGGACAAACCATCCGAAAGCGGGCTTCAATATGGAACTCGAAACTTTCCTGGAGAGAAAAATGCCTACCAACATTCCAATTATGGAGAGGACAGTAAACGATAGTAGAAAACTCCAATCAATATTTGGTAGTGTTTGCAAGTCACCAGAGAATCCGATGAGAGATTTTACAGCAATTATAATCAATGAGGTTCCAACGGCCTCTTTCATTTTCAATCCTGCTAAGACAACCAGTGCTGGAATAATTAAAAATCCGCCTCCTGCTCCGACAAAACCAGTTACACCTCCAACCAAAATACCTTCCAGTATGATAAGTGGATAATTAAATTTCTTTTCTGTAACCAAAGCATCCCTTACATTACTTCTCTTAATCATAGAGAAAGAAGCCAAGAGCATGATGACAGAAAACGATCCCATAATTAATAACTCTTTTGTGAGTATGAACTCGCCAAATTCAAAAATACTGTCGGGTAAAGCTGGCATCAGGTATCTTCTGGTTAGGTACACGCTAACTAGGGCAGGCACAGCAAATACGGCTCCAGTTTTGTACTCGACCAAGCCTCTTTTCATATAATCCGCTGATCCTATTAAACTTGTCAGTCCCACAACTAAAAGAGAATACCCTGTAGCCTGCATTGGATTTATGCCAAATATGTACACAAAAATTGGAACTGATAAAATTGATCCGCCACCTCCTACCAAACCAAGTACGGTGCCCATTAGTAGTGCTCCAATATATCCAATGGTTATCATATTATCTCCCAAGCTCTGCTTTTGCTCCGCATACCAAATTAGCTGGAACAGCTTCGTGAATTTTCTTCGGGTCAGGTAGTTTTAGTTGATCCATGATTGTCACAAATTTTTCTAATGTCGTTTCCGAATTAATTCTTGGATTGTATTTTTTTTCTTCTTCGATGGTCGATACTGATTGTCCTTTATAATCATGTCCGGGGTAGATCAAAGTAGACGGTGGAAGCGAGAATAATTTCTCGGTTACACTTTTGAACAACTTCTCAGATGAACCTTGTTGAAAATCTGTTCTACCCGTTCCTCTTACAAATAGAGTGTCTCCAGAGAATACTTTCCCATTTACATGATAGCTTGTACATCCGTTGGTATGTCCTGGAGTTGAAAGTGCCCTAATCGTGTATTTACCGAATTTCAGCGTCTCATCATCTCCAAGATAGATGTCCGCACAATCAACGCCAGAATCAGGACCAATTACGCTTTTGGCACCAGTTTTCTTTCTGATATTTCCTGATGCGGTAACGTGGTCAGCATGAACATGGGTTTCTATTGTGTATAATAACTTTAACCCCAGTTCCTTGATAACTTGTAAATCTCGGTCCACTTTTTCAATTACAGGATCTATAATTACCCCCTCCATCGTTTCTGGATCGGCCAACACATAAGTATAAGTTGATGTTTCTGGATCGAAAAGTTGTCTAAAAATCATATTTTCTTCATTTTTCATTTTCATACCTCTGATAATTTTAACTAGAACACGTTGTAGTGCCTGTACCAGCGACACACACTTCTTGCTTCAAACTATTTGTAGTATTGTTCCAGGGCATTTTAGATAATAATTCGCCCATCAAACAGGTTCCGGTTATACCAGCGAATGTAAGCCCAGCTCCAACAAATCCAGTCAAAAAATAAAAGAAGGGATTTAAAAAGTGGCCGAGTAAGGCAGATCCTACTACGAGAAGTCCTGCTCCTAGATGAACCTGACGAAGTATAGGTAGATGCTTAGAATTCTTCGCCGTAGTTACATTTCCTGCATTTTTCCAATCTTTTAAGCCACCTTTATAAACTCGAATAGCTCCATCTAGGCCAAGTTGCTTGATTTGATTTAATGCTAGAGCAGATCTTTTACCACTAAGACACATCAATACGATTTCTTTACCCTGTAGATTAGAGATCACCCCAGGAACCATTGAAGAGAATGCTGAGAGGGGTACGTTAATTGAGTTAGGGATATGCTCAGAATCGAACTCATCCCTTTCTCGGACATCAATAATTGTTTGTTTCATGATTTTCTCCTTTTCTATATCTTATTATTTGATGAAAAACTAATTATGATTATTATTATATTATGATATTTTAATGTTTGTCAAGAGTTAATGTAATTTTTTTTTAAATATCTATAATTTCTATAAAATATTGATTATAAATTTTAGGTTTTCGTCCAGAACAGGGCTTTCTTATTGACATAAATATGAGAATATCATAATATTAATATATGGCTAAAAAGAAAAATATACCCACAATAGAGCAATGTGAAAATGTCTCTCAGACCTTGAAGGTCATGGCACACCCACAAAGAATGATGATCCTGTGTCAGTTATGCTCAGGACCTAAGACAGTGGGAGACCTAGAAGAGCTAAGTGGTGCATCTCAATCTGCCGTATCACAATTTCTAAATAGGATGAAGCTTGAAAAGCTAGTAACTTCTAAGAGACATACACACTTTGTTTATTATGAAATTGCTGATCCCAATATAATGAAACTGGTACAGTCATTACATAATATTTATTGTAAATAATTAAATTCCCCAAGCTATTCTAAATAACGTTTAAGCCTAATGCTTTAAACACTTCCAATTACGTTTGCCAGGAGCAAGAAATTGAGGATTGTACCGAAAGGGTAGAAGAAAGTGCCAGCACAGGACGCAAGAAACTATGTAGATCAAGAAGGGTGCAGATTCATAATTCTTTCAAATGGTTTTCATCATTATTTTTGGGATCTCGAAAAGGGAAGTCCTATTTCCATCATAACTTTTCCAACTCAGGAATATTTAGAACTCAGGAATATTTAGAACTCAGGAATATTTAGAACTCAGGAATATTTAGAACTCAGAAAAGATAATTTTTCTCCTCCCATAGATGATGACGAAGAAATTAAAGAGGATTATATTGCACTCACCCAGCATCCTACATTTGATCAAGATCCAAATTATATCAATACTTCCACAAGAGAAGATTTCCTTTCCCGAAATAAAATAAAACTATTAAGAGACTACCAACTAAAAGCAGTCCAAGCAGTTAAGAGCAGTATTAAAATGGGGAATGAACGTTTCCTTCTTGAGATGACAACAGGAACAGGGAAGACACTAATCTCATCTGCACTCATCAAAATGTTCTTGCGACTCTACAATGTAAAAAGAGT
>CAUZCF010000102.1:0-3768 GCA_963578425.1 Gammaproteobacteria bacterium
CCCGTAACCACAGGAATATTAATTGGCATTGGAGAGACCAGGACTGAAAGATTAGAAAGCCTCCTAGAAATAAAGAAACTCCATAACTTGTATGGACATATTCAAGAAATCATTGTGCAAAATTTTATCCCTAAGCCAGACACTAAGATGAAAGATACACCAGCACCCACAACAGAGGATTTACTGTGGACCTTGTCAATGGCAAGACTCATATTTGGAACTTCAATGAACCTCCAGTGCCCACCAAATCTAAACATGGGGTCACTTTCTGAAATCATAGATTCTGGCATTAATGATTGGGGAGGTGTGTCGCCAGTTACTCAAGATCATGTTAATCCAGAATCACCATGGCCTGATTTAGAATTACTGAAGCTAGCCACTAATAATAAAGGCTTTGAGCTAAAAGAAAGATTGGCTGTCTATCCGGAATATCTCAATGGAAATTGGTTTGATAATCAATTACAGCCCTATGTTTATGAGCAATCTAACACACAAGGATATGGAAGAGATAATGATTGGCGATGTGGAGAGTCTAAAAATATTCCTTCATCTGGAAATCATAAAATCTGGAGCAACGCGGATAATACCAATAATAAAAATATTCATAAAATTATTGAAAAAGCCTTTTCAAAAACGGACCTTAATCATGATGAAATTACAACACTATTCCAAAGCAGAGGGGATGATTTTCATTTTGTATTGAACAAAGCAGATGAATTAAGGAGATCGATTAATGGAGATAAAGTTAGCTATGTGGTTACCAGAAATATTAACTACACCAACATATGTAAATACACATGTCATTTTTGTGCTTTTTCAAAGGGTAAAACTAAGGAAAATCTAAGAGGTAAACCTTATCTATTATCGTTTGATGAAATTGCTAACCGTGCTCTTGAAGCATGGAATAGAGGGGCTACTGAAGTATGCCTTCAGGGTGGAATACACCCACATTTTGATGGAAAAACATACATCAATATCTGTAATGCGATCATGAAGAAAGTACCTGGAATACATATACATGCATTCTCACCACTTGAAATACAGCATGGTGCTTCAACCATGGATATGTCCGTAGAAAATTTCCTTCTACTCTTAAAAGACTCAGGATTAAAAACAATGCCAGGGACTGCTGCTGAAATACTTGATGATCGAGTAAGGCAACATATTTGTCCAGACAAACTCAAAACAGAAGAATGGTTGGATGTTATTAGAACTGCTCATCGAGTGGGTATTAATACCACCTCAACCATTATGTTTGGTCATCAAGAATTGGTGAAAGATTGGTCCACGCATTTAGTCAAGCTAAGAGAACTTCAAAAAGAAACTCAAGGCATAACAGAATTTATACCTCTACCTTTCGTTAGTATGGAAGCACCGATGTATAAAAGAGGAGATGCCCGACCAGGCCCAACGTTTAGAGAAGTCCTCTTAATGCATGCAGTTTCAAGATTGGCTCTTCATCCATACATTCAAAACATACAGGTTAGTTGGGTTAAATTAGGTCCTAAAGGAGCTGAGAGTTGCCTTAACGCTGGCGTTAATGATATGGGCGGAACATTAATGAATGAATCTATTTCAAAAGCTGCAGGCAGTATTCATGGACAGGAATTTGCACCAGAGAAAATGGAAGAATTTATTAAAAAAGCACAAAGATTCCCAGTACTAAGAGACACACTTTATAATGAATTATTAAATAGTGATTATGAAACTATTGATGGGATGGAATTATTTTTGAATAGTGCCCACCCAGCTTATTAGTTCTTCTTCCATAGTAACACTCAACCTTAATCACCATGGAATGAAAGATACCTATCATTAAGAATACAATGATACCTATTGCTAAATCCTCAAAAAAACACTCAAACCACCTAAAAAGAAATTTGATCTGAATGTAAAGATAGGTATCATTCCTAAATGGAAATGATTATCATTTACATAAATTAGGAAAGCAAGATTAACAATCCTTAACCTTCAACCAAAAGTTTCTCTTGCTCTCCTTTTTCTGATTACCAGGAACAGTTAACTATGAATGAATTTATTATTGTTTTTCGAGAAAGCCTAGAAGCATGTCTGATTGTTGGAATAATTTTCACTCTTCTAGAAAAAAATAATCTAATAAAAGAAATTAAACAACTCTGGTTAGGTGTCATCGCTGCATTAATTGCTAGTGTCATAGTTGCAGTGATTCTAAATAATATAAAACAGTCAGTTGGTAATGCATCATACACTGCTCTTTTTGAAGCTGTCTTTATGTTCATTACTGCGGGTCTGCTTTGGTATGTTATTTTTTGGCTATCTAAGCATGCCAGTGATAGAGATACTTTAGAAGGCCAGACTAAACAGGCTATGGCAACATCAGGTTGGGGTGTGTTTTTAGTTGTGTTTTTTGCAATTTTAAGAGAAGGCTTTGAAACAGTGATATTTCTAATGGGTAGTTTCTCAATGCTCGGTACCTTCTCCTACCTTGGTTTTGGAATGGGAATGCTTATAGCTGTTGTGATTGGCTACTTAATTGTGATACAAGGACGAAGGATTAATCTTCGATCATTTTTCCGAGCCACGACATTTTTACTCGTGTTATTTGCTTCAGGAATGATTGCTTATGGTAGCCATGAAGCTGAAGAATTTCTTGTTAAAGGTAACCATTTGAATTGGGTTAGCCTTGAAAATAAAAGTCAAATCACTCGAGTTTGGGACGTTTTACAGCCTAAAACTGAACTCAATGAAGCAGATAACCCAGCGTTTTATTCTTATGACTTAAATGGCAAAGGTAAATTCACACATCTTTTACATGATAAGGGAAGAATTGGTGTTTTTTTAAAAGGGTTTTTTGGTTACAACAGCAATCCAAACTGGATTGAATTTATTATCTGGATACTCTCTCTTGTCTTAGGATTAAAGTTTTGGAGACAATTTTACTTCCAGAAATCATAACCCCTTTTTCTATTTAAGAATTCAGAATAAGTCTCTTATTGCTGGTGATAAGTAAGCCAAAGAAATTTTAAGCCCTGCCATTAACGAAGCAATTTGAACCAACACAATTGAAAAAGGCGACATGATAGTTAACTCAGGCATCAGAGAAGCAACAATATAAAAGGCAGAAATAAGAAGTATCCAGATTTCTCTGGAATGACTGATGAAAAACAGCATCATTAAATCAGCAATAAATGCCATCACAGCCAAGAGGAGATAGGCATTATAGAGGTTGCTAAAACCATCCGCTGCCAATTGTCCATAATATCCATTAACGGATTCTGGAAAGGCATAAGAAAAATCAAGCGCCACAGCTACAAAAACCATTGCTATGGGTGCCAAAATAAGAAACCTAAAATAGCTGAGATAGTTCATTTTAATAACCGCCTATAACACTTCATTAGCTATGACTTCCATGGATTTCTTATTAGCGTTTCCTAGAACCAAGGTACCAATCTTCCCAGTTTTATCAAGAGCCTTCCATGACTGCAATCTTTCCTTAATTCTTTCTGGAGGGCCAATGAGTGCACATTCATCAACTAGCTCATTAGGCACTGCCATTGTGGCTTCTTCTTTTTTTCCAGATAGATAAAGATCTTGGATGGTTTCTGCGGCTTCCTCGTAACCTAGTCTTTTAGCATAGTCATTATAAAAATTTTTTGATTTTGCCCCCATGCCTCCAATATATAGTGCAAACATTGGTTTCATCGCCATGGTACAAAAATCAACGTCACCCATAGCCACAGGAACAAATGGAGCAACATCAAAGCCATTATAACTTTTATCTTCTACAGC
>CAUZCF010000103.1:0-3691 GCA_963578425.1 Gammaproteobacteria bacterium
TTTTTTTGGTTGTAATGGTTTGTCAGGACTATAATTATTAGAAACTGTATATTAACATCAACAACTTAATTATTCTTTTAGTTATTCGAGCAACTTTTGATGAAGATTAGATTTAAACTGTCATACATACCTAATGCAATCTGCATTCTAAGAATAGTTATTGTTATTCCAATTATTATTGCTCTATGGAATAAGCAACATCTCAATGCTCTTGTGCTAATTGCTATTGCTGGATTGTCTGATTTTCTAGATGGGTTTCTTGCTAAAACTTACAATTGGAGGACCAACTTAGGTGCTACCCTTGATCCAGCTGCTGATAAAGTACTCTTGGTCTCCTTATTTGTTACCTTATATCTCATGGGCCTTATTCCCTATTGGCTGACTGCTGTGGTGATCATCAGAGATGTGATGATTTTATTTGGCTTATTTCTATATAATTACTTTGTAGAAAGACCAAAGCCAGAACCTTCTTTCATAAGTAAGCTCAACACTTTTATACAGATCTTTTTTGTACTATTCATTATTGCCAGTCAAATTATTATTCAGCCATTCCAATTCTTATCAATTCTCATGGGCTCAATAGTTTTTTTGACATCGGTTTTAAGCGGTTTAGATTATTGGATAACTTGGTCTAAAAAGGCAAAATTCATACTGACTCAATCGGGATAAAAAGTGCATCAAATACCCTTGCCTGTCTCCATATCAGAATACATGACTTTCGAGACTTTTCATTCAAGCTCAAATAAAGTGGTCATTGATTCTATTAAAGATGATAAAAATAAACTACTTTGGATTGCTGGACTCAAAGGTTCTGGAAAAACTCATATTCTACAGGCAACTATTAATTACATGGATGACGGGATTAATCGACTGCTTTATTTACCAATGAGAGAGTCAAAAGATTTTACTCCAGATATATTAGATAATTTAGATCAGTTTGATTTGGTTGCAATTGATGATATTGAAAATGTTATAGGGGATTTTTCTTGGGAAGAACAACTTTTGATTTTATATGAAGAATTGATTCACACAAAAAGTAAGATCCTTATTTCTTCAAGCGACACTCCACAAGGGTTAAGCTTTAAATTACCTGATTTGGCTTCAAGATTCAGTTTGGGGTTAGTTGATCGACTGAAGCCAATGAATGAAGAGCAAATGATTGAAGCCATTTCATTGCATGCAAGAGTTAGAGGTTTTAATTTACCTCAAGATGTAGCTAAATACTTAATTTCTAGGGTACCAAGAGATGTTTCAGTGTTGGTTGATATTATTAAACTGCTTGATTATGAGTCATTATCTAAACAAAGAAAATTAACAATACCCTTTATTAAAACAGTTTTAGATATTAAATAGTCCTCTTATCTAATGATTGCTTGACCTATGAGAGCTAGACTGATATTTTTTTTATTATAAACTTTTTTTAATTATTTTATGAATCAGAGAATTATTACCATATTCTTAGTTTTGTTTATCCTCTCAGGATGTGCAACTCTTCCTCCTTTGCAAGAAATGAGTAATGCACGGCAAACTATTTCAGCCGCAAAAGAATTAAGTGAAGATGCAGCTGAAGATGAAAAAATTCTTGAAGCAGAACGATTATTGGCAAGGGCTCAAAGAAGAATTGAAGTCAATCTATATGATTCTGCTAGACAGGATGCATTAAGAGCTCAGAAAGAAGCCATTGAATTTATTGAAAAAGCTATTTCAAAGAATTCTGAGATAAAAAATAGTGACTAGATTGGCTCTTAGCCAGAAATTTTTCCCACCAACTCATTTATTGCTATATCCTCTTTGACACCATTCGAACGATTTACATGTTCAATTGTGCCTTGATCTAATCCTCTTTTACTAACAATAATTTGATTCGGTATACCTATTAGGTCTGCTTCAGCAAATTTTACTCCTGCTCTTTCATCACGATCATCAATCATAACTTCTCTTCCAGAGGATTTAATTGCTTCATATATTTCTTTGGCTTTAGAAGTAATGTCATAATTTTTATTATTTAAAGCAATAATAATGTAATCAAAAGGGGCTATGTGCTCTGGCCAGATAATGCCTTTTTCATCATGATTCTGTTCAATTGAAGCTGCAACAATTCTTGAGATTCCAATACCATAACAACCCATCAAAGGACTGATATTTTGTCCTTCATGATCAAGCACACTTAGCCCCATATTTTTACTGTATTTATCTCCAAGTTGGAAAATATGCCCAACCTCTATACCTCTTGTAAAGGAGAGTAGCCCACCGTTTGGCGCGCTTTTAGAATCTATCATTTCAACATTAGCAGCATAATTCTCTTCATCACAATAGCCAATTTCATCTTCACCTGAATCAGCCAAAACATGATATTCATGGGACATGGATCCACCTATTTCTCCACTGTCTGCCCTTACTTTTCTAAAATTTAAACCGAGACGATTAAAAATATTATTATAAGTATTAGCCATTTTATCGTATTCATTATCAAGTGATGATTGATCAAAATGAAATGAATACGCATCCTTCATTTGGAATTCGCGAGCCCTCATTACACCGAATCTTGGTCTTATTTCGTCCCTAAACTTTGTTTGTATTTGATAGAAATTTACCGGTAGTTGTTTGTAGCTCGTGATTTCCTTTCTAACAATATCAGTGATTACTTCTTCATGGGTGGGCCCAAAACAGAAAAGACGCTCATGACGATCATATATTTTTAGAAGTAAGTTACCGTATTCATCCCATCGTCCTGTTTCTTTCCAGAGGTCTGAGGGTTGAATTGCTGGCATAAGAATTTCAAAGGCACCGGACTGATTCATTTCTGCTCTAACAATGTCTTCAATGTTTCTAAGGACTTTTAATCCTAGTGGCATCCAAGTAAAGAGACCAGAGGCTAGTTTTTTAATTAATCCAGCTCTTAACATCAACTGATGAGAGACTAGTTCTGCATCAGAAGGAGTATCTTTATAGGTCTTTAAAGGGTATTTTGAAAGTTCCATAATTAGAATATTAAGTAATTACTCAGAGAAATGCACCAAGCATGATCAAAAAAACTGTTTAAAGTTATTTTTTGTACAAACTACTAAGCTCACTTTCTATTCTTGTATAATGAAAAAATGGTGATTAAGAGAAATAAAAATAAAAAGATAAAACCCCTAAAAGATGGAGTGTTTATACTTCCTAATATCTTTACAACAGCTAACTTATTTTCAGGATTTTTTTCAATTATCTGTTCCATAGATGGGAATTATGAGTTAGCTGCTATAGCTATTTTTATAGCAGTTTTTTTAGACGGTTTAGATGGAAAAGTAGCTAGAGCTGCAAATGCCGTATCAGATTTTGGTAAAGACTATGACAGTTTATCTGACCTAATTTCATTTGGGGCTGCTCCTGCAATATTTTATTATACATGGTGCTCTAATACTCCAGGTGGAGATTCTCAGCATAATATAATATGGCTCATTTCTTTTTTCTATATTGCCTGTGCTGCACTTAGATTAGCTAGATTTAATAACCTGCTTCAATTAAAAGATGATAATCATTTTACCGGTTTGCCATCTCCAGCTGCGGCAACTTTATGTGGTGTTGTAATTTGGCAATGTCAAATTCATTACATTGATCCGTTAATAAGTTATGCCTTGATTTCTTTTGTTGTTTCTATAAGTGCTCTAATGATGGTTTCATCCATACATTACAATAGTTTTAAAAA
>CAUZCF010000104.1:0-3651 GCA_963578425.1 Gammaproteobacteria bacterium
CCTTTATCAGACTCAATAAAAGTTGGTGTCATGCTAGATAGCATTCTTTTTTTAGGCTCAATAGAGTTTGCCTCACCGTGTACTAGACCATATCGATTGGGTGCAAAAGGCTTAGCAGAAAAATCATCCATTTCGTTGTTTAATATAAACCCAGCTGAAGGGACCATATAACCTGAACCAAACCAAGTATTAATTGTTTGAGTTGTGGCAACTCGGTTTCCTTGGTTATCTATGATTGAATAATGAGTTGTTTCTGTGCCTTTATTAGCGCTTAAAGCAATCGTCATATTGTCTTCAAGATGGATGGGAGTAGCTTGAGTTAAATCGATGGTTTCTGTGTGCTTAACCGCATGATCTGATCCAATCAGCTTATTAATTGGAACATCAACAAAATCAGGATCACCAAGATACGCTGCCCGATCTTGATATGCTCGTCGCATAGCCTCAACTATTAAATGAATGAGGTCAGCTTCTTCCATATGTTTATAGTCGTATTGTTGAAGAATATTTAAGATGGTAGCTATAGTAGTTCCACCAGATGACGGGGGTGGCGCAAGGGTTAGTTTGAATTCATTAAAAGCTACTTTAATCGGTGAACGTTCCACAACCTGATAATCATAAAAATCCTCTAAAGACCAAATGGATCCATCCTTGTTGGTTTCATTGATGATGGTTTTAGTAAGCTCACTGTCATAGAATCCTTGATGGCCCTGTTCAGCGATGGTTTTTAGTGTAGTGGCGAGTTCTTTTTGTTTAATCACATAACCAACATCTGGTAGTTTATTATTCGGTAAAAAGATCTCCCTAAACTTGAGGGACATCACATCAATTTTCTGGGCAACCCTTAAAGCAACCAGCAGCCTTTCATAAACAGGGAACCCTTGTTCGGCAAGCTCAATTGCAGGTCTCAAAACTGTATCTAATGGGAGTGTTCCATAATTTTCAGACACATAGACAAGAGCAGCTGGTAAGCCAGGAATACCTGAAGCCAGTGGGCCGTCTAGAGAAACTCTTGGTATCACGTTTTGGCTCTCATCCAAATACATTTCTGAGTAAGAATCAAGTGGTGCAACCTCTCTAGCGTCTATAAATGTTGAGAACTCATCGCTACTTCGATACAGGAGAAAAAATCCACCACCACCAAGTCCTGAACTATATGGCTCTACCACAGAGAGAGCAGCACTAACTGCGACAGCAGCATCAAAAGCATTGCCTCCTTGCTCTAAAATTGTATAGCCTGCTTTAGTTGCTAATGGATGAGCAGAAGCGATGCCAGGTTGTTGTGGATTAATTGATTGACTAAAAGCAATCGAGGGATTGATCAGCGAAATACAAATTAAGGCTCGCAATAATGCTTTACTAAATAAACTAAGCATTATTTTTTGTAGGCTTCTGCTAGTGCATTTTGCACAGTCGGATGAACAAAATCAGATATATTGCCACCTTCTTGTGCTATTTGTCGAATCAACGATGATGAGATAAAAGCATTTTGATCACCGCTGCTTAAAAACACTGTTTCAATATCATCTGCAAGTCTTTTATTCATGCTGGCCAGCTCAAATTCATACTGGCCGTCAGCCGGTGATCTCAAGCCCCTTACGATAACCCTTGCTTCAATTGATTTTGCAAAGTTTATAGTCAGGCCATCATAGGCAGCTACTTCAATGTTGTTAAAACTATTAAGGACCTCATTAACCATTTCTAGTCTTTGGTCGAGTGAAAATAATGGGTTTTTCTCAGGACTCTTTGCTACTCCAACAACAAGGTCTCCAAATAATGTTGAAGCCCTTCTGATGATTTCAAAATGTCCGTTTGTGATTGGGTCAAATGTCCCCGGGTACAATGCAATCATATCAACTCCGTAAATTAATCGCTGTCAATCTGTCTAATAAGGCCATAGTATACTTTACCCGCTCTAGATTCTTTATAAATATAGCAACCAAATTGGCCTTCAGTAGTTATTAGTTGGTTGGTTTCATAATAAACCCATGTTGTTTTAGAGGCCCAATTATTCTCATATAAGAGGGTTATTATCTCCATGAGATCGTAGGACCCATATGGGGGGTCTATAAAGATAATATCAAAGGAACTTTTTTTATTTTTGCTGCCAATAAACTTAAATGCATCCATACATAAGTTGCGGTAATTACAAATGCCTATGTTTTCTATTTGTTGTTCAAGACTTTGATGAACGTTGGGTGAACTATCAATTAGAGTTAGGTGTTTACCCCCTCTAGATAGTGCCTCAATTCCAAGTACACCTGAGCCAGCAAAAAGATCCAATATACTGGAATCATGGACAATGGGCTCCAACCAATTAAACAATGTTTCTCTAACCCTATCTGGTGTGGGCTTAACGCCTGTGTCGTTTATTTT
Source organism: Gammaproteobacteria bacterium (assembly GCA_963578425.1). Classification (GTDB taxonomy): domain Bacteria; phylum Pseudomonadota; class Gammaproteobacteria; order Steroidobacterales; family UBA11654; genus CACPJA01. The sequence continues at coordinate 2,377 of CAUZCF010000104.1, forward strand.
TAGCTTTCTGCCTTTATACTGCCCGCTAATAATTCGAACTTCTTTTGAGAATGACATAAGGTTCTTCTGTAGGTTTTGCGCAAATTTAGTGTGATTATATTGTTAATTTTAAACCTAAATAATGATATAATCTATTGATAAATATAGATTTTTAAATTTTAGGTGTCTAATATTTAGCACTCTTCCTATCTGAGTGCTAAAATCATTGCCCCAATAGGAAAATATATGACAAACGAATTGGTATTAAAAAATGAATTAGCGTTAATGGGCCCAATGGGTAGCCTAGATGCTTATATTAATATTGTAAACCAATCCCCAATACTCTCTAGAGAAGAAGAAAGAGAGTTGGCGTATCGTTACAAAAATGATAATGATCTCGATGCAGCAAGGCAACTCATTATGTCTCAATTACGATTTGTTGTTCATATTGCAAGAACATACAACGGTTATGGCCTTCCACTTGCTGATTTAATTCAAGAAGGAAATATCGGGCTTATGAAGGCTGTTAAAAAATTTAATCCTGATAAAGGCGTAAGACTGGTCACCTATGCTGTCTATTGGATTAGGGCAGAGATCCACGAGTTTGTATTTAACAATTGGAAAATAGTAAAAGTGGCTACAACAAAAGCCCAGAGAAAACTTTTTTTTAAGTTAAGAAGCAGCAAAAAAAAGCTTGGTTGGCTCACTAACGATGAAAAAAAATTGATTGCTCAAGATCTTGGTGTTAAATCAAAAGATGTAGCAACAATGGAACAAAGGTTTGCGTCAGTTGACATGTCATATGATCTTGGAAGCACAGATTCAGAAGAAGATTATGTATCTCCTGCTGGGTTTTTACCCTCACCGGATCCTGATCCCTCAGAAATTGTAGAAAAAGACAATTGGCTTGAAGGAAAAACAGAAGAGCTTAGCAAGGCGCTTCAATCACTTGACCAAAGAAGCAAAGAAATACTTACACAACGTTGGTTGACTGATAAAAAAGTAACCCTTAAAAAATTAGCTAAACACTATAAGGTCTCGATAGAGCGGATCAGGCAAATTGAGGTTAATGCCATAAAAGAACTCCGTGCAAAACTCGAGGAAGCATAATAAAAAATCTATCAGGAGTTTTGTTAAAAGATCTGGACGGTTAACAAAATCCCAAAAAAATGCTCTTCAAGATTATTCTTCAAACTATATTCTTGATACAAATAATACCAATACAGACCTAAAAGCTTGCTTTGATTCAGATCAGCATAACTTAGTTATAGAAATAGGTTTTGGAGATGGAGCGGC
>CAUZCF010000105.1:0-3609 GCA_963578425.1 Gammaproteobacteria bacterium
TCGATAACTGAGGGATGTTCACGCCAGCCTTCCCACATCTCGCGATCGACCATACTGTTACGGTAACTTGGTTTATCGTTGTATTCAAAGGCGATGTGTGAAATATCCAGTGCCATCAGTGCGGATATATTGTTACGAATCAGGCCGGTTGATAGGCCGCTAAGTATTGTCAACAAAAACGCAACCAGTGCGACGACTGTAGCCATCAGCAAAAAGCGCCCCTTTGCAAAGGTCAGATCACGTAACGCAATGAACATCAAAATACTCCGTATGAATCAAGCATGCTATCAGTTATTTTGTTTATATAGTAACTTCCTTATTATCAGGGCGACTTCAAACAGTTATTTCATCATAAAGTGGGTCAACTCCTTCGTAAGCCGACCAATCCAATGAAACTCTGGTTTCATCAATTAAAGTTCTTTGAAACAATCTGTCATTTTTAAACCATTGCCATGTTCTAGCTCTAGTAAGTCCATCGTCTGACATTTGAATCATTTCATATAAATAGGTATTTGGCTCATTTTTTCTCTTCCAATACAAAAACATGGTTCTTTTATATTCATCCAAATCAACTTCAGCACACCATCCATCAATATCCGTATTAAAAATCAAACGATTGTTTATAATTTCTGCAGGAAAATCTCTAAAATCTTTTTTTCCATCTTCCCATCGATATAAATTTGTTTGATGATAATCCTTGTTATCAATTAGTCTGCATAGAAGTCTGGACTTATGTTCATCAACTTTTATTCCTTGATTATTATAATATCGATAATAACCATCCCAGACACCCTCATGTCTGGCTAATACTGGCATGGAATTTTTTAGTGACATAGTTCTACTCCAAATATTAAAATAATTTAATCAAACAGCATATAAACGTGATAATTATATGATAATTGTTTCATTTGGTAACTGTTGTTATTTATATATGTAATGAATAACAGTCTAATTAGATTGCAGGTATTTATTCAGGTTTATTTAGGAAAATACACAACAGGAGCATTATTTTCCCAAACTTTATACTTGTTCATAATAGCTAGATATAAATCTGAATTTAAAAAAGTTTGTGGGGATACGATTGGGGATACCTTTTATCCCTTTTATTGAAGGTAAGGCTTATTGTACGGGTTAAATGTTATTTGTCTGAATAGCACCAATCCCTTTATTTAAAGGGCTTTCAAAAAGATAACACTATGGGTTGTACCATTTACTCTACGGTATGCCATGCAAGCACTCTCCCAGCTGAGCTATAGCCCCAATAAGCTTTTAAACATTCTGATATCTCAAGCTTAGTTAATATTATACATCTTTATTTATTTGACTAAGGATCGGGAGTGTAAAATAAAACTTCGTTGCTGAGCATGATAGGTAAAACTAATTCTCCTGTGAGCGAATTCAAACCTAAATCAGCCAAACCTTGATTATATTGACCAAGTTCGATGACCGTTTTATCGCTGCTAGAAATCTTGTAGAGCTTGCCGTTTTCCCAATCGGAAACATAGATATTTCCTTGTTGGTCAATTTCTACACCATCAAGGTTACCAAGTTCAGGGGCAACAATATGCCTCACTTTTTCTGACTCCTTCAAAGAAACCCAATACAAATCGCCCGCTGTCTTGGTTATCCACTCGGCACGCTCCTCAGGTTGCTCAGACATGATTCCCCAGCTGGCAATATAAAGTCTGTCTCCATGGACCAGTAATCCATTGGGAGATGATGGCAAGGTGGATATATAGGTGCTGTTTTCTCCAGTCGCTAAATCTACTCTAACCACTCGACTATTCATTGAATCTGAAAGGTAGGCATATCCTGAAAAATCAGTGGCTAAATCATTCAAAAGGATTGCATCGTCTATCGGGTAAACAATTCGATCACTGGGGTCATCCAAATTGATACCAATAATCTCGGTTATGTTATTGACCCACAAGCGTTTACCAGAAACTCGCATACCCATCGGGTTTCGAATATTTGTTGCCCAACGTGAGTCGATCATACTTCCATCTGCTGCCAGTTTGCTCACCCACCCCAACTCATTGCCGTTAGTGCTTGAAATAAAATAAACACCTTGATCTGCAGTGCCTGTGGAGTGAAAATAGGCTGATTCTGGTTGTGAAAAAGCTGGTGGATTGGCTAAAACTGAGGCAGAAATCAAGAATGAAAAAAGACCTAGAACTGCTCTTGATAAAATGCTCATAGATTTATAAAGCTTCAAGAGCTTTAAGGATTAAGCTTCTGGTATCCATTGGATCCATTACTTTATAAACTCCAAGATGAGATGCTGCTTCATACATTTTCGGAACCAATGTATTGTATTGCTTGTTTGAGTCTGGAAATCACATTGTCTCTATCCAATAAAGTAATTGTTACATCTATAGATGGTGATTGAGTGCCTCCAGTAATAGCTACCCTTAAAGGTTGTCCAATCTTACCAAAACCCATGTCATGTTTTTCACAGGTATCGGCAATAATCTGATGGATTGATTCAGGATTCCATTCAACTTGATCAAACAATACAACTAAATCTTGTAACGGTTCAAGAATGGCTGCTCTTAGAAATTTCTGAGCAGCAACATCATCGACTATAAAATCTTCAGCATAAAGTGAATGAAAATAATCTAACAACTCGTTAAGAGAATTGACTCTGGGTTTATAAGCTTCTACGAATGAAATCAGTGTCTCGGCTGTTGGTATACTTTTAAGAGTTGAATTTAGAGTAAGGAATTCTGCAAGATCTGAATTATCTGTATTCATCAGATGCTGTTGGTTAAGCCACTGTAACTTCTCTAGATCAAATTGAGCACTGGATTTATTAAGATTTTTAACATCAAACTTGTCGATCATTTCCTCAATGGTAAATATTTCTTGGTCACCAAAAGACCAACCCAGCCGAACTAAATAATTCAATACAGCTGCAGGTAAAAACCCTTGAGCTTTATATTCCAAGATATTCATAGCCCCGTGCCTTTTGGACAAACGAGAACCGTCAGATCCTAGGATCATAGGTAAGTGTATAAATTGCGGCCTGTCATAACCCATCGCGTCCATTACCTGGATATGTTTAGCAGTATTTTTTAAATGATCATCACCTCGAAGAACATGGGTTATTTCAGAGTCATTATCATCAATAACAACGGCAAAATGATACGTTGGGATTCCATTGGATCTTAGGATAATAAAGTCATCAAGCTCTTCTTTATGAACGGTGATTTGTCCATAGACTAAATCATTGATAATAATGTCCTCTGTTGCAGTTGACTTGAATCGAACAACTGATTCTCCAGCCTGCTCTGCTTTATCTCGACAACGACCATCATACCCTGGGTTCTTACCTAGCTTAATCTGTTCAGATCGCATCTCTTCAAGTTCACTGGAGGTGCAATAGCATTTATAGGCATGGCCTGATTGAATAAGCTCTTCAGCTTTTTGCTGATAAATTTCAAATCTCTTTGATTGAAAAACAACCTCTTCTTCAAAATCTAGTCCTAGCCACTTCATGCCTTCCAATATGGTCTCAACCGACTCTTGCGTTGAACGCTCAAGATCGGTGTCCTCAATTCTTAATAAAAATTGCCCACCTTTGCTTTTAGCAAACAACCAACAGTAAAG
>CAUZCF010000106.1:0-3591 GCA_963578425.1 Gammaproteobacteria bacterium
TAACCTATCTACTTTATTAATATTTAGCGGATCCCACATCTGATATATGAATTTTGGAAGTTCATTATCAAGGCTTAATTGAATATCTTTTGATTTAGGTCGATAGCTTAAGCCGCTATTGAATATGCTATTTGTCGGATTGAATGATTTTTCAATTATATTCTGAGTTCCTGCATATGAAAAAACTGATGCCATTAATCTTAAAGCATTATGTCTAGCGGCCGGCGTAGCCTTTTCTTGGTTATACCAATCTTTTATTTTATCTTCTGAAATTTGTGCAATATTAATTTTATGAAAGTATTTAAGTTTATTGTTTAATAAATACTTAGAAGAGTGGTTTGCAAAATCATAGGAATATTCTTTTTTTGCCATTTTGTCTTTTATAAAATCTTCTGCGACATTTAAAAAGCTCATTGATACAGTAAATTGTTTTGATTTACTCTTTTTAATTAAATTTGGATCTAATCCTTTTTGTAGTAATTGTAAACAATGAAAATGCTTATCAAGTGCGTTGTCTATTGTTAGATCTTTAGTTGTTCCGTGTGTAATGGTTCTTGGATTACCACCAAAATGTACTCTTCCGTATGTAATAAACGAAATCCTTCCTTTTGGATTAACTTTAACCCTAAATCCTGGGAACTGTGTAAATTTAATAAAATACGGTTGTTCTCTACATTCTATTGCATCTATAAACTCAGGATTGATGACATTAGATACCTCAATCATATAAATAGCATACTATAAGTTACACTATATATATATATTGTATATTATCTATATATATATCATATAGATATAACATTATTAATATTATGTATAATATTATGTTCTATAAAAATAGATCGCCACCATTTGGGCTAATACACTGACCTACAAAATGGTTGCCTGAGGCTGAGGCTAAAAACAAGTATGCTGGTGTAATCTCATCAATACTAGCAATATTACCTTTTGGGATGCTTTGCCTAATACCGTCTAGTATTTCTTCTGGGACATCAGCTAGCATTCTTGTCTCTGTTGCACCAGGTGCAACACAGTTGGCTCTAATATTTTTATCGCCAATCTCTAATGATAATGATCTAGTAAAAGATATTATTGCTGCTTTTGCTGCTGTGTAATGTGCAAACCCGGCACTTCCTTTATAAGCTAACTGTGATGCAGTATTAATTATCCGTCCATAATTGTTCTGGTACATAATCTTTAAACACTCTCTTGTACACATAAATGTTCCGTTTAAATGTATTGAAAGCAATTCATTCCACATTTTTGATGTCATTTCATGAATCGGGGCACTCGTTGCTATCCCTGCATTATTAACAAGGATATCAATTGTTCCAAATTTATCTTTTACGTTGTTAACCATTTCAATAACTTCGTTTTCAGCAGAAACATTAGCCATGTGGGTTATAGAATGAGGAGAAGCACCTGCTATTAATTCCAACGTAGTGTTAGCATTTCCTGCCTCTTCTTGATTGGGATAATTGACCACCACTGTTGCTCCTTCTTGTGCAAAAAGTTTTGCTACACCTTGGCCTATCCCTGATGAAGACCCCGTTATAAGAGCTATTTTGTTTTTTAATTTCATGGTCGACTTCTTATTTTGTAGTTAATATGAAATATTATAATTCATCATCAATTTTAATATGCTTTAAATTAGAATCATGTTTAGAAAGAAAAGTCTTGAATCACATCACTATTATGATGAGAAAATCTTTAATCAAGAGATAGAACATATCTTTAAAAAAGAATGGTTGTGGGTAGGTAGATCAGACCAACTTAAAAATAGGGGTGACTTCATCACTGCAGATGTAATTCATTTTCCACTAATTGTTCTCAGAGATAATAACAATCAATTAAGAGGCTTTCATAATGTTTGTCGACACAGAGCTTCTAAGGTCTTGCTTAGGCCTTCAGGTAATTGTAAGCATATTGTGTGCCCTTATCATGGATGGAGATACAACCTTAAAGGTGAATTATCAAACCCCTCTAAATTTTTTGGCTCAGATGACTTTGATCATAAAATTCATTCGCTCTTTCCAATTCATGTTCAGGAAAAGTTTGGACTTATTTTTATCAGTCTTAACAAAAAACCAAAGTTCTTAGATGAATGGTTAGGGCCATTTGAACAAGTTATTAATAATTATTATGAAAGTGAGTTTATTTTCCATAATGAACTCAAATTTGATGTTCACGCCAACTGGAAGACCTATGTTGATAACTATCAGGAAGGCTACCATATCCCCATAGTCCACCCCCAGTTAAATAAAGACGTTATCTGGGAAGAATATGAACTGAATAATACACACGAGTGTAGTATTCATCATGTTCCTGAAAAGGCTGGCAGCAGTCAACCTGGGGGTTTTGGCTGGCACTTCCCTAACTTTATCTTTAATACCTATGGTAGAGGTATAGTCTTCCAGAGGATTGAACCAGTTAAACCTAAGTGGTGCAGAGTTATTTATAATCTTTTCAGATCGCCTAATATTGCGTATGATGATTTCGAAAATAAAGAAGGAAAGTATCAACTGGAAGTCAGTGTTGAAGATCAGAAGTTGATTCCTGATATACAACAGAACCTCCAAGCAGGCATTTATACTTCTGGACCTCTAAGCACAAAGTATGAAACTGGAGTTGCTTATTTTCATGATTTGATAATTCACAAGTTAAATATGGAGTAACTGAAATGATTTTAATCACAGGAGCAACTGGAAAATCTGGTTCAGCAACAGCAAGGGCACTTAATGATCTTGGGCACAGTTATAGAGCGCTAATCAGAAACCCAGAGAAGGAAGAAGAACTTAAAGCCTTGGGCGCAGAAGTTGTTATTGGTTCTATTGAAGACAACCAATCATTAGTTAAAGCAATGTCAGATGTGGAAAAAGTTTTAATCCTCTTACCAAATTCAGAAAATCAGTTAGCTCTAGAAACACAAATTGTAGATGTGGCTTTACAAAGTGGTACCAAACATATCGTGAAAGTGTCTTCAATTGAAGCTACCCCTGACGCAACCAGCCCAATTCCAAAACTTCATTTAGAAGCTGAAAATTATATAAAAGCATCGGGGCTAGAGTGGACAATGGTTAAGCCAAATTTTTATATGCAAAACCTTCTTGGATCAGCGACGACTATAAAAGAGCAAGATAAAATTTTTCTTCCAATGGGTGAAGGAAAAACTGGAATGATTGATACCAGAGACGTGGGTAAAGTTATTGCTAAAGTTCTCTCGGAAGAAGGTCATTCATCTATGAATTATGAAATAACAGGCCCTGAAATTCTCTCCTTTTATGATGTTGCTGAAACATTTTCTAATGTACTAAATAAGACTGTTAATTACATTGATTTACCTATGCCTGCATACAAAGAAATTTTATCAAATTTCTTAACAAACCAGTGGCACCTAGACGCTGTGATAGATCTTTTTGAAGGAATTCGTGAAGGCGGAATTGAGGAGAAAACCGATACTTATGCAACCCTAATGGGTGAGCCACCGAAGTCTTTGGAAGAGTTCATAATTGAGCACTCTTTTATTTTCAAAAACTAAAAGTTATTGTTGTTCATTCCAGCCGCGTCTTACAATTAGAATAGAACAAAGTA
>CAUZCF010000107.1:0-3583 GCA_963578425.1 Gammaproteobacteria bacterium
TAAAACTGTTGAATTTTTGCAAATAAACTGTGGTCTAAGACTTCTTTTTTAAATCCTTTATTAGTGAGGTTGGGTAGTAACTCACCCTCAGTTTTGGTATGCATTTGTCCTTCACCCCTAGATCTAAACCATTTAGTAATAATGGATTTATGTCCTGAAACAACAGGATGAGCATGATGCATAGTATTTGGATTGATAGATCCATCAGGGTTGAGATTGTTCCAAACCACAGCCATTCCTTGTTGCGGTTGAATTTTTTTATCAAGCTTCACAAAATCCGTCTCACCTCCTTCATCAACGTCATTAAGGTAAACCATAAAGGTATAGGTTCTTTGGCCCTCATCACTTGCAAACTCTTCAAATGCATCTCCCTCAAAATAGTCTGTGTGAGATTTAAACTCTTGATTTTCAGTATAATATTGACCTTGCATGATTTCAGAGTATGCAACATTAATGCCTAATGTTTTACAGATTCTTTGATCAATTTCTTCAATAAAAATGTCATCAATAATGCCAAGATCACAGGTACTGCTGGTACGAAACTTTTCATCGGGCTCATCTTTGTTCGCTATGGTTGAAGGTCTTAGTTTACTTTTTATAGTGTCTGTAATTTTCTCACATTCAGTTCTTGTTAAAAAATTAGGTAAAAGATACATTTCCGCAAGTTCGGAATTGACTCTTTCGGCGTTTGGAATAAAAATTTGTGTTGAGGGCAGTACCCCTGCAAAGGGAATCTCTTTTTTCTTTCCTAAGAAAAAATTTATAAGCCATTGCATGAAACTTTCTGGTTGTTTTTTTTGTTTAGCCTGAGGATTATTTGTTAATGGATTAACCATTGTATTGATATCAATATCAGGGCTATATTTCATGTGTTTTTCAATTTCATCAGGGTCAAATCCCTCATCAATTAGAATCTTATAAACACCATTTTTGTCACAACCACGAGCTATATTTAAATTGATCCAATCTATCCATTCTTTATTGAATTGTTTATACATAACTTACGCCTTAGGCATTTCGTTCTCTATAGGCGTAGAAATAAATACAGGAATATTTCTTTGAGTTCTCTCTTGGTAGACTTGGTAATCTGAGTAAAAACCACAAATAGTTGGCCAAAGTTTCTCCTTTTCTTCTTCACTAGCTCTTTTGGCTTGTTGTTTAGTGAAAGCTTCTTTGTTCATGATCACTCTCCAGTTAAAAGATAGTTTGTAATCCTTCTATAGAGTACCCTCATTTTTTTCTCATCAAAACCTATTATTTTCTCCTTAAGAATGCCTTGCTCTATTAAGTAATCTGGAACCAACTCTGGCGATATTCCTTTATCTAGAGCCATTTGGACAGCATCAATTACTAACTGATAAAACAGTCTTTGCTCTTTAATAACTCGTGTTGAGCCAACCGTACCACCGACTAAATTCATGGGCTCTTTACTAAAGCTCATATGAGAACCTATGACGCCTTTAGCACGTTTTTTTCTGGCTAACAATTCACTGCTTTTAAAAAAGGGAATTAGATTGAAAATATAGGTATCCGCTAATCCCGCACCATAAATCATGTTCATACCATCTGGAGGGTTAGCATCGTCTGCAATGAAGATAAAACGATCTGGTTGAGTTAAAAAAACAACTCGGCAATTATCATGCGAGGGCCCATAGAAATACATCTCTAAGGAAGCATTGCCGACATCAATTTTAAAATCATCTTTAAAGACCTTGTCCGGTTTTACCACTTCTGGAGAAGGGTTATCTAGCCAATTATTAAGGCATTGTTCATGCGCTATAAACTCAGCACCCTGATCCTTGAAAATTTGACCGCCTGAAACATGGTCCCAATGAGAGTGAGAATATGCCACGTATTTGATTGGTTTATTGCTTATTTTCTTTATCTCTTTATTGAGGATACTTGCGGCTTCTGGAGTTAAAGGGTCAGTAAGGATAATACCGTCATCACCAATCAGGATAATATTGCGATAAAAGGTGTAACGAAACGCATAAAGATTGTTGGATATTTTTTCTATTTCCCATAATTTCATTTTGCCAAAAAGAGGTGCTTCAGACTCTGCAACCTTTGTTAGCTCCAAGGGTGTGCCACACCCAATCAGCAGTGTGATCATCAATAAGCTAATGACGTTTTTCATTCTCATCAATTAACGCCCCATGTTTAAAAAAGAGGTGTAACGCCTTAGAATATTTATAAGGTCAGCTTTATTAAAATTGTTGTATTCACTGAATTTTTCTAGATCCAGCTTTTCAACATCAATGAAGTTATTGAGGTCGACTAAACCGTTCTCTTCTGCTTCTTTTGCTGTTGAGTGAATCAGTTGCCAAAATTGTTTTTGCTTGCTGATAATTTTAACCGAGCCATAGATGTCATCATCACCATAACCACTAATAAAGGACTCTATTTTTTTTTCTTCAATCAACTCCTCAAGACTACTAAAAAAGAGTTCTAATGTTGCAGGCCTTAAAAAAGGTAATGTTGGATCTTTTGGGAAACCAGCTCCACGTGTGCTAATGAGCTCAGGGATAAAAAGAATTTTAGCTCTCACCAATTCAATAACCACCATGCATTCGCCATGACTAGGTCCAAAGTAATGCAGAACAATCTCTTCTTCTTCAAGACCAATAATGTATTGTTTTTTGAAATAGAGATTAGGCTTAGTGATATCGATATTATTGTTTCTAGTAAAATATAATTCACAGGCAGATTGAGCAATAATTTTATGCTTTTTTGTATCAAAGAGTGTTGAGCCAAACAATCTGTCCCAATGAGAGTGTGAATAAATGATATTGGTTATGCTTGGTTTTTTATTTTGTCTCAAATAATTTTTAATTGCCTCAGTGGTGCTCTTATTGATGGGGTCGATAAGCACTGATTCTGAGTTACTGCTGATGACTAAACTTTGTACCTGGCCATTGTTAAACAACGTTATTTGATCATTAAGGCTAGTAAAAGTAACATCACCTGCTTGTAAAACACTCAATTCGAAGAAGAGGCTTATAAAGATAAATATTTTGAGGGCTCTCATTCTTTTAAGCCATTATTTATTAATAATAGATAAAGCAATTTTACCCAAAATAGGCACCGCCGCACCCAATTCATTAGCATTTTTTGCAGAGGCGTTGCCTTGTAGTGACCGCTTATAAACCCCTTGAGCGATTCCTGCTAATCTGAAAAATCCAAACGCTAGATAAAATGACCAGTTTGGAATAGAGTTAATGTTCATTTTTTTACAATAATTTTCCACATACTCATCTTCAGAGGGAATACCCAATTCTTCTAGCTTCATGCCTGCTAGCCCAGGTACAAGACCGATTTGAGGGATATACCAACTCATACATTGATAAGCAAGATCTGCATACGGATGCCCTAATGTTGAGAGTTCCCAATCAAGAACCGCAAGAATAGTTTCACTGTTATGATCAAAAATCAGGTTATACAGCCTGTAATCACCATGAACAATAGAGACCAAGCCATCGTCTTCAGGCATTGCCTCTTCTAACCATATAATTAGAGCTTCTATTTCAGGATAGTTTTCTGTTTCAGCAGCACGATATTGGGTTATCCAGCGGTTCACTTGGCG
>CAUZCF010000108.1:0-3469 GCA_963578425.1 Gammaproteobacteria bacterium
AAATACTTCTTGTCAGCATCAGAGGTTATCGGTATCTGAATTTCCTTGTGAACCTTGCCTACCAGATTATCAGACCAATCCCATTGAGCACTTTGTTGTTCACTGCCTAATACTCTATCTCCAACCTCATTTACAATTTTAACGAATTTCTTTGGTATAGAAGTTTCTAAAATCGTAGGACTGAATACTTCATGCCAAGTTTGGTCCATCATCTTCCAATTCACTTACAAATTTTGTTGCCTTAACAACCTTATCCATATCCAATTCTGTTGTTAATGTGTTAGTCTCATCTATAGTTGAAACAGTCAACTCTTTCATAATATCACTCATAGGGTGTTGAAATCCCATATCTCTGTATACAACACTTTTAACACACTCTATTATAAATCCCATATCATGCAAAAATCTATTATCATTCACATCAAAATCATTCTCATGCAGGGTATGTATCAAGCTTATCATTGCCTGTTCAGTCAACTCTTCTGCAAACGCAAGTTGTTCACGTTCCTTTACGGCTTCTTCGTTTGGGATTTTTACGTTTCTTTTTTTCCACGGTCCCTGTATTACGTTTTCTGCTACGTTTTCGTGTTTCGGTGTTTTCATTTTCCTTATCCCCAGTATAAACCATTCCCATGTCTGGATACCAAGTACCCACATCACGTTTAACATTACCATCTTTGTCATAAGCAAGAGCAATACATTTCCATTTTATTCTTTTCTCTTGATGTTCACCATAAAAATTATCTGTCCAATCACCATCCCTCAAATATTTTACCATACTACGAACATATGCCTCATGGGTACATTGCCTAGCATATGCTCCTTTAATTCCTAGTTTTACACCAGCACGTTCAGCACTCGCAAGACCTTTCTGTGTCTTAATCCACACCTTAACCTTTTTAGGAGAACAATGGTGATCATCAGGCAAATCTTGTAGTGTGGGATGTATCCCACTTTGTCCATAATTTGGATTTTTCTCTGCACGTTTTTCTCTTGCCTTCTCCAGACGTTTTGCAGCAGCAGCACGTTGTTCCTCAGACATAGGTTTACGTTTTTTACGTACCTTGGGTGCTTGCCAAGTACTATTATCAGTCTCAACAACTATCTTATGTTTTGCCACTTTATATATCCTTTTTATAATAACGTGATATTAAATCATATGTCTGATTTGATTGAAATAATTTTGCCCAAGTAACTTTATCACCCCAAGGGATTTCCGAAAAAGTTATATTTAAAACTTTACAAACTTCTGCTTCTGCCATTCTTCCATTATTTTCAGATAGAAGATTCTCAATTTTTTCTACCAAAATCATATCTTCACTATAATCTTTCATATTCTATTTATCCTATTTTATAAAATATGCGACTAAACCATTTGCGAATATTGCAAGTGCTACTGCATTGACTACAATCAATGCACGATCATTCCAAACAATTGCTACTGCTAACCAACCACCAATACCAACAAAATGAAAAATCAAATTTATTGGATATACGTTGTTGGCAGTAAGTATCATACCTAAAGTAACTATTAAAGATGCCCCCCACTTAACATACCAAATCAAAGGATGATGATGTTTTAATGGAGTGCTTGTTTTAGTTGCGTGTTCGTGTTCTTTCACTATACTGAAACACTAGCCATCACGAAAAAATATGCTGCAAATAATCCTAAAGATGCACCACCTAATACTAGTATTGTCCATGCTATTATTTTAAACCATTTCATTATTGTATACCTTTCATTCTAATGCTCGTAATCTTAACTCTTCAGCAGAGAATGTAAATCCATCTCCCCAAAACCCATTATTCCACTTAAAAACTTCTTCTTGTGCTTCCTCTTTCAATTGAAACTCATCCCAGACCTCTGGTTCACCTTCAAAATGGTTTATAATAACTTGCCAATTTTTATAATCTGGTGTTATCCGAATTTGTGCTAAACCGTCATTCTTTGCCATTAGAAACCAAACTCCTCAAGACGTTTTTGTTGTTCTTTTTGTGCTCTCCGTTTACCAGCAGCCTTTGCACGTCTACGTTTAGTTCCTCTAGACTCGAAAAACTCCCTTTTCCTTAATTCATTAAATAGACCATCTTGCTGAAGTTTCTTTTTAAGTATCCTACATGCCTTGTCTACATTATTATTCCGTACATCAACCTTCATTAATACATTTCCTTTACTTCCCACTCACCATTTCTTTTACAAGCAGTTCCACGCACTTGTCTTGCTTTTCCTTTAACAGTTACTTTAGTAATAAACTCTCGACAATCTCCATTTGTAGATACTGCCTTTGTAGCAATTGCCACTGGTTTATTTGGATTTTTCCAATAACCAATTTCTCCATCTCGACCATGATCAAGTACACGTTGCATTAACATTGCTCCATGCAATTGATCTACCTTATCAAATGTTGCCCCAATTTCATGCCCAAGAACAAGACCTATAACTGATGCTACAGCAGTAGTCAAAGGATCACCAGTTTGAGCACCAGCATATGCTCCTAAAGCACTGCCACCTATAGCACCAATAGTTGCCTTCATACCAAATTTTTGTTGCGGAGCCCAAACACCTTTTCCTGGGAGATAGTAATCCTTTGAAGTGCAACCCCTTAAAGGATTACAACCTAGTGAGGGGTTGATGCCTGATGGCAACAAACACCCCCCTAGAGAGAGAACTAAAACAGAACTAAGGAGCAGTTTTTTCAACTGCCACTTCCCTATTTTTCTTGATTACTTTTTCAAGATTGGTTAGTGACTGTGCTTCATCCTGCTTTGCAGATTTTTCAACCTCACGTTCAAGGTCTTTCCATGCTTCCGTAGACCGTAACCGTGAATATACCATACGATCTTTACGCATACGATTCATGATGATCTTGTATGCTTCCTTGTCGGAATATTCAAGAAGAACAAATGCACGATACTGTGTTCCTGATGGAAATACATCTATCTTTGTTGGATTATAACCAGCAACATCAACATTAGCAATTACATTTTTTACAACTTTTTCGACTTCACTCATTACTGCTGAGTCAATATCAGAAGAACCGAGTTGTGCAATAAACTGTTTAGTCATTGCTTTGAGTTTGCCGTTAATTCGGTCAGCAAGAACAACCTTACCATTCAAGATTGCAATATCAACTGCAAGTTGCAAATCAGGTGCTGTTGCAGCACCGACAGTAAAAATAGATCCGTCTTTTTCGGGCATCTTTTTATACCAAGAAGGTATAATATCAACTGCTGCTTTGACCTTTGCTATTTTATATTCAACCTCTGGAACTTTCACCAGAGCTTCTGGGTGGTCATGGTTTGCACATGCACCCAAGGTTAATGCAAGAGTAGAAACTCCTACAAGTAGTTTTGCGTTCATCATTTAATTCCTTTCAATGTTTCAACCGCAATATCTCTAGCACCAGTGTCTAGAAATGCACTTTTCACAACTGGTATAATGTCAGGGTAAAATACCGCAAGCATTACA
>CAUZCF010000109.1:0-3457 GCA_963578425.1 Gammaproteobacteria bacterium
TTTTCTCAAGCCAAGAACATTCTGCAGATAAGCGGCAAAACTTTTGGAATCTTTAGCGACTTGTTCATATTTCATTGAAACACCAAAATTAACAAACGCTTCACTTGAAGAATAATTAGTGTCTGCTTCATCTAAAAGTTTAACCAGCGTGCCTCTGGGGTCAAACACTAACTCTTCCGAAGCACATTCAGGGTAATTTTCTAACCAAGGTTTCTTTCTATTCATAATGTTCAATGAAATTTCATTATGATTAATCTAACTCAGAGCGATCATTTTTTCACGTTATTAGTTGCATCAAGATGCTCAAAAGTTCATTATTTCCTCCTTAACGGTTAAATGAAATGGGTAAATCTAGATTTCCAAATTTTTATCAAATGCCAATCAAAGAACGAATCAAAGCGGTCTTTGAGAGAGGCTTAATTACTGAAGACGATTTCCAGGCATTAAAAAATCAGCAACAACGTCTGGATATAGAGACTGCAGACAAGATGATAGAGAATGTCATTGGCGTACTAGGGATACCAATTGGTCTGGGCTTAAATTTTTCTATCAACAAAAAAGACTACGTTATACCGCTCGCTGTTGAGGAGCCTTCAATCGTTGCTGCGTTAAGCTCTGCTGCAAAAATAGCAAGAATAGGTGGTGGATTCACAGCAACAAGCACTGATCCCATTCTTACTGGGCAAATTCAAGTGATTAATATTAAAAACATAGAGCAAGCCAGAAACAACTTATTGTCTCGAAAAGAAGAAATACTCAATCTTGCCAATAGTTTACACCCAAGAATGGTTGCCAGAGGTGGAGGGGCCATCGATTTTAAAATAAAAACCTACCCTATGGAATCATTTGATGGTGATATGCTCATTATTGACTTACATGTCAACACCATGGACGCCATGGGTGCAAATCTAGTGAATAGCATGTGTGAGGGCGTGGCTTCGTTAATTGAAACCATTACAGAAGGTGAAGTGTTTCTCAGAATTTTGTCAAATTTAACAGATCAGTCACTTGCTTCTGCATCAGTAATAATTCCACTTCAATCCTTAGCGATTGATGGTTATGCAAGTGAACGAGTTAGGGACGGTATTATTCTTGCATCTGATTTTGCACACGCAGACCCTTATAGGGCATCCACACATAACAAAGGCATAATGAATGGGATTGACGCACTAGCACTTGCTACTGGAAATGATTGGAGAGCAATCGAAGCCGGTGCGCATGCATATGCAGCCCGATTAGGCCGTTACTCAGCCCTATCAAAGTGGTCAAGCAGTAATGATGGGGACTTAGTTGGACACATTGAATTGCCAATAAAAGTAGGCATTGTTGGGGGCTCAATTGAGTCTAATCCTGCAGTTGCTTTAAATTTAAGGATTCTCAATGTCGCATCAGCCACAGAATTGTCCAGTGTAATGGCGGCTGTGGGTTTAGCACAAAATTTCTCTGCCCTAAGAGCGCTGGCAACCGATGGCATCCAAAAAGGCCATATGACACTGCATGCAAGAACAGTTGTAAAAGCAGCCAACACCCCTCATAACCTTTTTGATCAAGTGTTGGAAAAAGTTATTTTAAGCGGTGAAATTAAAGTATGGAAAGCCAGAGAAATATTAGAAAAATTACAACATACAGCTCCTAAAATTTCTGCAAAAAAGCCAGTTAAACAATCAGTGTCTGATGCAATTGAAGGCATTGGGTATGGAAAAGTGATCCTTCTTGGCGAACACTCTGTAGTGTATAACCGTCATGCAATTGCTGTTCCAGCACCATTGAGTATAAGAACCAAAATTGAAGACACGAAAGATCAAATCCTCTTACTTATGCCATCTTGGGGAGTGGAGTATCAATTGGATAAAGACCCTGATAAAAGACAATCATTTGAAAAACCAGCCGGACTTATTTTGGATCAATTAGGCTTAAATGACCGAGGAATGAAGATAGAAGTCTTTTCTGACATCCCAAGAGGCATGGGCCTGGGTGGGTCTGCTGCCATAGCTGTATCAATTATTAAAGCATTAAACAAACATTTTGATTTAAGACTCAAGAATGATGAGATCAACCAAATGGCCTTTGAGTCAGAAAAAATAGCCCATGGACATCCCAGTGGAATAGATAACATCATGGCCACTTTTGGCTTTCCCCTCATATACAGAACTGGGGATAAACCTTTAATTGAACCTTTAAATATTAATGATCCATTTTCTTTGGTCATAGGCTTCTCAAAAAAAGAAGGTTTGACTGCAACAACAGTTAAAAAAGTC
Source organism: Gammaproteobacteria bacterium (assembly GCA_963578425.1). Lineage (GTDB taxonomy): Bacteria > Pseudomonadota > Gammaproteobacteria > Steroidobacterales > UBA11654 > CACPJA01. Next base: position 2,259 of record CAUZCF010000109.1, read on the forward strand.
AGAGACCTATGGAAGAAAAACACCAATGTTTTTGAAAAGATTTTTGATGAGATTGATGCGTTGGTCATTCAATCCATTCAAGCAATTCAAAATAATGATTTTGAGCTACTGGGCCAGTTAATGAATCTTAATCATGGTTTATTGAACGCTCTTCAAGTATCAACACCAGAGCTTGAACGATTGGTTATGATTGCTAGGGAATCTGGTGCATTAGGAGCAAAATTAACTGGTGGTGGTGGCGGCGGAGCAATGATTGCATTATGCGACAATGTGAGTGCAACTCAAGAGGCAATAGAAGCAGAAGGTTTTGAAACCCTGACATTCGAAATCAAGAATTCATGACCACAGAAAACCTACCCCCCGACAACCAAGAAGATATGCTCATACTGGTTGATTCTTCTGATAATGAAATAGGATTTCTTTCAAAATCAGAGTGTCATATGGGTGCAGGACAATTACATCGGGCATTCTCAGTCTTTATTTTTAACAGTTCAGGAGAGGTCCTTATTCAAAAACGAAGCCCTCAAAAAGAACTTTGGGGACTGCACTGGTCCAATAGCTGTTGCAGTCACCCTAGGAAAAATGAAAACATTGAGAGTGCTGTTAATAGGCGCTTAGCAGAAGAATTAACGATTCAATGCCCTATTCACTTTCTATACAAATTTACCTACCAAGAAAATTTTGAGAATGTAGGCAGTGAACATGAACTTTGTTATGTTTATGTGGGTCTTTTCGATGGTGAAATAAAAGCAGATCCCAGTGAGGTTGCGGAGTGCAAATTTATAAGCCCTCAAAAACTTAATCGAGAGATAAAGGCTTCATCTGAAAACTTCACACCCTGGATGCAAATGGAGTGGAACACTATCTTGGGTAGTTATAAGAGCGATATCAAAAATAAAATTGCTTTAAGCCTCTAGATTATCAGAACTGATCTTCAGTTAGAGTCATGGTTGAAACTGACCCTGACATTAATGATTTTGAATAGGAATCAACCAACGGTAAACATTGCTCGATAAAAAAAGTGGATGAAACAAGTTTTGCTTCATAGAATTCTGAATCCTCAGTATTTTTAAGATTCATTATGGCTAATGCTGCTGACCGACTCGCTACCCATCCCCCCATAAAAGTGCCCATCATCATCAAAAAATTATAACTTACTGAACCCGCTAAAAAAGGATCCTTAGGATGTTCTTGTAAAA
>CAUZCF010000110.1:0-3409 GCA_963578425.1 Gammaproteobacteria bacterium
TTTTATATTTCAGACTTTCTTTAGGTACTTCAGCAAGTATTGGTTTAGAAATAAAAAATAAGAAAATGAAGACTAAAAAGGATCTCATTAGAGTGCCATTGACATTCCCAGAATTGTTCCAAAAATTATAATTGCTCTCCTTATTGCAATTGAGGCTCTTATGATTGGATCTTGCTCAATTTTATCAATTATTCCTGGCCTCATATGTGGAAATAATAAGTAGTCAATCCAGTAACCCAAAATAGCTGCAAGTGTTACCAAGCTAGCTTTAAAAATGATTACAGGAATTTGTGCTGGACTAATAAGGAATACAGCAGTCAGAAGTATGATTGAGACGACAACAAAAATTGTTCTATTAATCATGGTATTGGTTAACTTTTATCTCTCATATGAGGAAAAAATAAGACGTCTCTAATTGAAGGGCTATTAGTGAAAAGCATAACCAATCGATCAATTCCAACTCCAAGACCTGAGGTTGGAGGCATTCCATACTCTAATGCCTCTATATAATCTTCATCATAAACCATAGCTTCATCATCTCCACTGTCCCTCTCCTTTACTTGAGCCTTAAAACGATCTGACTGATCATCAGGATCATTTAGTTCTTGAAAGCCATTTGCTAATTCTGTTCCAGCTATAAAAAACTCAAAACGATCAACAAGCCATGAGTCTTCATCATTGGCCCTTGATAAAGGTGAAACATCTTTTGGATAAGCAGTAATAAAAGTCGGCTCGATTAAATGATCTTCAACAGTTTTCTCAAATATTCCGAAGAGTAACTTTCCAGCGGTTGTATTTTTATCAGCTTTTATTTTAAGTTTTTTACAAATATTTAATAGGTAATCTTGATCTCTTAGCTTATTAGCATCCATATCAGGATTAAATTGTATTACTGATTCCTCCAGGGTCATGCGTTGATATGGACCAGACAAATCATATTCTTGATCCTGATATTTGATCATTGTTGAGCCATTTAGATCTTCAGCAATTTCTATAACCATTTCTTCTACGAGTTTCATAATATCCTCATAGGACGCGTAAGCTAGATAAAGCTCAAGCATGGTAAATTCAGGATTATGTTGAGTGGACACACCTTCATTCCTGAAGGATCTATTAATTTCATAAACTCTATCCATGCCGCCCACCACTAGTCGCTTTAAGTAAAGCTCTGGTGCAATCCTCAGATAAAAATCTTTGTCCAAAGTATTATGATGAGTGACAAACGGTCTTGCGATAGCTCCGCCAGCTATAGGGTGCATCATAGGTGTTTCAACTTCTAGGATATCTTGTTTATTGAGATAGCTCCTGATGGTGGTAATAATTTTTGATCGATTCTCAAAAACAGCCCTACTCTCATCTGACATAATCAGATCTAGATATCTTTTACGATATCTGGTTTCAGTGTCAGTTAGTCCATGATATTTTTCAGGCAAAGGTCTTAAAGATTTAGTCAGTAATTCCATTGCTTGAACATTAATTGTTAACTCTTCAGTTTTAGTTCTAAATAACGTTCCCTTAACTCCAAATATATCGCCAACATCAGCTGTCTTAAATTGATCATAAAGTTCTTTAGATAAATTTTTTGAATTAAGGAAAATTTGAATTGAACCGGTTCCGTCTTTGATTTTAGAAAAACTAGATTTACCCATTACCCGTTTAGCCATCATCCTGCCGGCAATAGCAACCTCTTTGTTGAGCTTTTCTAGGTCCTCTTTAGTGGATGCTTTGAATTCATCATTTAATTCTTTGGAATAACTAGTAATGGCAAATGATTTTGGGAAATTAAATCCTGATTCTCTAAGGGCAGTTAGCTTGTTACGCCTTTCCTCAATTAATTTATTCTGATCTTCTTTTTTGTCTGTCATTAGATCCCTTAAGTTAGATGCCTTCCTTAAGACTCGCTTCTAGAAATTTATTAATATTACCGTCCAGTATAGCTTCTGGATTACTGGATTCAATTTGCGTTCTTAGATCTTTGACTCTTGATTTATCTAAAACATAAGATCTTATTTGACTTCCCCAGCCAATATCAGCTTTAGTGTCTTCGACAGCCTGAGCTTTATCCATTCTTTTCTGATGCTCAAGTTCAAAAAGACGAGCTCTCATTTGTTTCATGGCTGTGGCTTTATTTTTATGTTGGGATCGATCGTTTTGACACTGCACGACTGTCCCACTTGGAAGGTGGGTAATTCTTACAGCAGATTCGGTGGTATTAACGTGTTGGCCTCCGGCTCCACTCGCACGATAGACATCGATCCTTAAGTCACTCGGATCCAAATCAATTTCAAAATTATCTTCAATTTCTGGAGAAACAAAAACTGCTGCAAATGAAGTGTGCCTTCGATTGCCTGAATCAAATGGTGATTTCCTAACCAAACGATGAACACCTGATTCTGTTCTCAACCATCCAAAGGCAAAATTACCAGAAATATGAATTGTTGCGCTTTTTATTCCAGCTACTTCACCGGCTGAAGTTTCTATGAGTTCAGCTTTAAAATCATTTGACTCGCACCACCTAAGATACATTCTCAACAGCATGTTTGCCCAATCTTGAGCCTCAGTGCCGCCAGATCCTGCTTGTATATCTAAAAATGCATTGGAGGTATCCATTTCCCCTGAAAACATCCTCTGGATCTCCAGCTGACTAATCTCTGTGTTACAAAGTTGTAATTCTGTGCCCAGGTCACTTAACGTCTCATCGTCACTCTCATTGATGGCTAATTCCAATAGGACCTGTGCATCCTCAAGACGGTTTGATATTGTTTGGAGTTGATTTATCGTTTTCTCTAATGACGCACGTTCTTGGTTTAGTGTCTGGGAAAGTTTCCTGTCATCCCAAACCTCGGGATCGTTTAGTGATTCTAAAACAGCATGCAAACGAGTGGTTTTATTCTCGTAGTCAAAGATACCCCCTGAGAGAGTTAAAGCGATCTATTAACTCGCTTAACAATGTTTTTATTTGCGTTTCATCCATACTAAATCCTTTACTCATTGGATATTATGTCATATGTTTTTCTCAAATCTATGAACTGCTGAATATAGTCATTGGCATTCTTAATAAAAATTTGCGTGCTTAAGTTCTCTAACGCAATGGCAATAACAATTTTATTAATAGGAATTTTCGTTAATTCCTCAAACATAAAAGCATAAGCGGATGATTGCATAAAATAATTATCAATCCAGTGTTCTTTTTTGGGTTTAGAACTGGTTTTAAAATCTATAACAGCTAATTCATTATCCCATTCTGCAACTAAATCGACTCGACCACCTACTCTCAAAACATCACTGTATAAAGGTGCTTCAATAGCTCTAACAACTCCAACTTTATTATCTAGAACACTAGATAACACTTCAAACATTTTATAGTTATTGGTTTTGGGCTCATCAAATAAAGTACTTTGGGAGAACA
>CAUZCF010000111.1:0-3399 GCA_963578425.1 Gammaproteobacteria bacterium
AGGTATTGCCTCGCATTCTGATATTGCTGATTTTATGTACTATACCTGGCTCTAAATACTTCGGTCCAACTAAACACATAAAAGTGCTTCGGGGATCAATGCCAGACACCACAATGTCAGCTTGAACAGTCTCACCATTCTCTAAAATAAGACCTTTAACTTTATTCTCATCATCCAAATCAATTTGCTTAATTGGTGAATTCAAATGGACAGTAACACCAGCACTCTCAGCAGCGTTTTGAAGTGCTTGTGTGTAAGAACTCATTCCACCATTAGGGATAGCATAGCTTCCTTGAACTCCATTAAGATCACCAGTTAGTTGGTGCAAATAAGTAATCACACTGTTATTAGTTCTTGGTCCCAATCGATTTCCTAGCAAAGCATCAAGTGCAATTGATCCTTTAATATGCTCATGTTCAAAATATTCGTTGAGAACATCATGAATATTAATAGCAATAAATTTCAGCATATTTCTCATAGAATCCTGACCCATAGTTCTAAGATTCCATCCAAGACTCATGAGGCTTGTTAGATCTTTTCTATCCTCTGAACCTAATCTTGGTGGTCTAGATTGATAAGTTTTTTTGAAAAACCCAGAAAGCTTTTTCATGGTGGTTTTAAATTCTTTGTATTGATCTTGTTCTCTTAAAGTAATGTCATCTCCGCTAATATTATCGTCATCAAAAATCAAGGCATTACCCTTCGGATTAATCGACACAGTTTTTAGCCCACTAACCGCATATGAAAGGCCGTGTTGCTTAAGCTTTAGAGACTTTTGAATTCCAGAATCAATTTGATGCAATAGATGGGCAGCCCCTGGAACTGTATATCCATCTGCTAATTCCCTAGTTGAAGCCATGCCACCAATATCAGAACGTGCTTCATAAAGATCGACTTTAAAGCCTGCCTTAGCTAGATATGAACCACAGATTAGGCCGTTATGACCTCCTCCAATAATCGCTATATTTTTGTTTTTTCTAGTCATCATTGTCCGACGCTGGAACGATATTTTTTCGCTTTAAATCAAACAACATCTCTCTAGCCGCATTAGCTCCTGGGGCGGCCATAACTCCACCGCCTGGATGGGTACTGGATCCACACATATAAAAGCCTTTTACTGGGCCTCTAAATTGTGCGTAACCAGGAAATGGTCTATTGAAGAACATCTGATCCATCGTTAATTCGCCTTGGAAAATATTGCCTTCTGTTAACCCAACCTCATCTTCAATGTCTTGAGGTGTCCTTATTTCTGCGTGAACAATCAGGTCTTTAAAATTGGGACTGTATTCGCCTATCTGGTCAATCACAGTTTTACCAAAGCCTTCTCGATCTTTGTCAGTCCATTCACCAGTTGCTAGTTTTGGTGGTGCGTACTGGACAAACACTGACATATAGTGCTTACCAGGAGGTGCCATTGTCGGGTCAGTCAATGTTGGAATAAGAGTGTCACAATATGGATCTTGTGACCAACGACCGTTCTTCCAATCATCGTAAGCCCTCTCGATTCTTTCCAATGAATCAATAAAATGCATATCCGCGTACATAAGTGGGTTATTTTTCCCCATAGCTGGAAACTCAGGGAGACCGTCTAGGGCAATATTTAACTTACCTGAAGACCCATTGAATTTAAAATTATCAACTTGTTTGAGTAATTTTTTATTCAGATCTTGAGGATCAAATAGATCTTGATAGGTACGCCTCGCGTCTAAATTAGACACAACATTCTTTGCATAATATTCATCACCATTGGCTAAAACGACGCCAGTGGTTTTGCCATTTTTAACCTGGATTTGAGTCACTTCTGCATTAGTTAGAATTTCACCATCATACTCCTGAAGTGCCCCTGCAAGGGCTTTTGAAACAGCACCCATACCGCCTCGAGCAAATCCCCAAGAACCAATACTTCCATCGACTTCACCCATATAGTGATGCAATAAAACATAGGCTGTTCCAGGTGAATATGGACCAAGCGCTGAGCCAATAATGCCGCTACCAGACAGAGCCGCTTTTACAATATCCGACTCAAAGTATTCTTCCAAATATTCAGCCACACTCATAGTATAAAAACGTATCGTATCGTACATGGTTTGCTCGCCTAACCCATACATTCGCTTAAATAAATACAACAATTCTTCAAGGTCTTTAGGTCTGAAAGAGGTGGGATCTGGAGGTGTTCTTAACAACATGGGTTTAATAAATCGGCACTGCTTTGATACATCTCTACTAAATCGAACGTATGCATCAGCATCCTTTTTCGAGAAACGACCTATCTCTCTTCGGGCTAAGTCAGGATCAGAGTATCCTCCAAAGATGTTGCCATCTTTTGTAAAAGTAACGCTGCCTCCGTAGGCAAGAACTTGTAAACCATGTTTTTGTAAATTCAGATCTCGATAAATTTCAGGTCTTAATAAACTACAAACATAAGAACAATTTGAGTAGGTCCAGCCATCATGTAACTCCCGGCTCACAGCAGCGCCACCGATGTACTCATTTTTCTCTAAGACAAGTACCTTTAAACCTGACTTAGCTAGATAAGCAGCATTGGTTAAACCATTATGGCCTGCTCCGATTACTATGGCGTCATACTTATTCAATTCATTATCCTTCTAATGATCTCTCAAGAGCACTTTCAAAAGCATCCAACGTAGGCTTTAATGCATCCTTAGCATGGGCTTCGCATATGAACCAAGGCTCTCTCGGATCGAACTCGCATAATACCCCATCTTCAAGCATTTCTTCAGCAAGTTTTTCATAAAATGGGTAATCTGAGCCTTTAAAATCACGGGCATTCGTTGGAGCAGATTCAGATAAAAATAAACCGGACATTGCTGGGTGACCCGTAAAACAGTGAGCGACATTGTGATTTGACAAAATTTTGCCAACGCCATTCCTTAAGTCTGTGCCATATTGATTAACTGTCTCAAGGGCATTCGTGTTTTGCAGAATATCTAAAGTCTTATTGGCTGCTGAAATTGCAACAGAATGAGCAGTGAATGTTCCCCCATGAAGAACACCGCCATATTTAATAGATCTCATTAATTCTTCTTTTCCACAAACTGCAGCAATTGGGTAACCGTTAGCCATTGATTTAGCAAACGTGCATAAATCAGCCTCAACTCCATAAAGTTCCTGAACACCACCTTTAGCTACTCTAAAACCTGTTTTAACTTCATCAATTATTAGTACAACATTGTATAGATCGCACAGTGAGCGCACTGCATTGATATATTCTTGTGTGGCCGCAATAGAGCAACAATTCCCCAAGATAGGCTCAATGAGTAAAGCGCCTATATCGTTGTGCTTTGCTTTTAGCAAATCTTCCAAACGAGAGGCATCATTCATCGGGACAAGATGCAACATCTCTGCATTATGCTTTGGCACTCCAAGGCTTGAAGAAGC
>CAUZCF010000112.1:0-3379 GCA_963578425.1 Gammaproteobacteria bacterium
AAGCGGTAGCCCAATCAATAAGCGGTGTGTATCGTAATGAATATGAAGGGGACGATGAATTTATGAAGATTGAGGAAAAAATTGCTAACTTTTCTTCTGCCAACGGTCGAAGACCAAGAATCCTGGTAGTTAAATTAGGTCAAGATGGGCATGATCGTGGAGCAAAAGTTATTGCAACTGCATTTGCTGATATGGGCTTTGATGTAGATATTGGCCCATTATTTCAAACGCCTGAAGAAGCTGCTAAACAAGCAATTGAGAATGATGTGCATATTCTTGGTGTGTCAACACAAGCTGCTGCTCATAAAACTTTAGTGCCAATGTTAATAGAGGCACTTAAGGAACAGAATGCAGAAAATATACTCATTGTTTGCGGAGGAATTATTCCTGAGCAAGACATACCTGAACTTGAATCTATAGGTGTAGGAGCAGTCTTTGGACCGGGGACAAATATTGCTAAAGCTGCTCTTAAAGTCTTAGATTTAATCGAGTAAAATCATTAAAGAAAATATAAAAGAATTAGAAAAAAGAAAAGCAGCTGCCCGTTTGGGTGGTGGCAAAGAGCGAATTCAGAAACAGCATGCCAAAGGTAAACTGACTGCTAGAGAAAGAATTGATATCTTGATTGATGAAGGCACATTTGAAGAATTAGACACCTTAGTTGAACACCGAGCAGTTGATTTTGGCATGGAAGAACAAAAAATTCCTGGCGATGGGGTGGTCACCGGTTACGGAAAAATAAACGGGCGTTTGGTTTATGTATTTAGTCAAGATTTTACTGTGTTTGGTGGCTCACTATCTGAAACTCATGCTGAAAAGATATGCAAAGTCATGGACCATGCAATAAAAAACGGCGCGCCTTTAATTGGGTTGAATGATTCTGGTGGTGCTAGGATCCAAGAAGGTGTTGTTTCTTTGGGTGGTTATGCAGAGGTGTTTAAGCGTAACGTTCTAGCTTCAGGAGTAGTGCCACAAATCTCCTTGGTCATGGGTCCATGTGCAGGTGGTGCAGTATATTCACCAGCTATGACAGATTTTATTTTTATGGTTGAAGACAGTTCTTACATGTTTGTCACAGGCCCTGATGTCGTAAAAACTGTAACTCACGAAGAAGTTTCGGCAGAAGAACTTGGTGGAGCTTCTATACATAGTAAAAAATCTGGTGTAGCCGATCTTACTTTTGAAAATGATACAGAAGCATTATTAATGACCCGTGAATTCATGAGTTATTTACCTCAAAGTAATCGAGAAAAACCACCTGTAATTGAGAATCAAGATCCAGTGGATAGAGAAGAAACATCCCTTGATACCTTAGTACCAGAAGATCCTGCAAAACCCTATGATATGAAAGAAGTGATTCATAAGCTCGCTGATGAGGGAGAATTTTTTGAAATACAACCTAATTATGCACAAAACATCATTACTGGTTTTATTAGATTGAACGGTACTACAGTTGGTGTTGTAGGTAATCAGCCGATGGTGTTAGCTGGATGTCTTGATATAAACTCATCAATAAAAGCAGCTAGATTTGTCCGCTTCTGTGATGCATTTAATGTCCCCCTACTCACTCTAGTTGACGTCCCAGGATTCATGCCAGGAACCTCTCAGGAACATGGTGGTATCATAAAACATGGCTCTAAACTACTGTTTGCATACGCTGAAGCCACCGTCCCAAAAGTGACATTAATCACCAGAAAAGCTTATGGTGGAGCTTATGATGTAATGAGTTCAAAACACATCAGAGGTGATGTGAATTTTGCCTGGCCGTCTGCAGAGATTGCTGTGATGGGACCAAAAGGTGCAGTCGAGATTATCTTTAGAAAAGACATTGGTGATGAACAAAAGATTCAAAAAAGAACCGAAGAATATAGGGAAAAATTTGCTAATCCATTTATTGCAGCTAGTCGTGGTTTTATAGACGATGTGATATTACCCCATCGATCTAGAGAGAAATTATGCCGTTCATTTGACATGCTAAAGGATAAACAACAAACCAACCCATGGCGTAAACACGACAATATTCCTTTATAGAATATGTTTAAAAAAATACTTATTGCCAATCGTGGTGAAATTGCCTGTCGGATAATTAAAACCTGTAAGGATATGGGCATTAATACAGTTGCGGTTTATTCTGATGCAGATGCAGATGCAATGCATGTTGATTTGGCTGATGAATCATTTTGTATTGGTGGATCAGCTTCTTCAGAAAGTTATCTTGTTATAGATAAAATCATAAAGGCATGCATCAAATGTGGTGCTGAAGCTGTACACCCAGGTTATGGTTTCTTATCTGAGAATGATGATTTTTCAACGGCCTTAGAAAAAAATAATATCGTCTTCATAGGACCCAAAAGCCAGGCCATTGTCAGCATGGGCGATAAGATCGCATCAAAGAAGATCGCTGAGAAAGCTGGGGTCAATGTTATCCCTGGATTTACCAAAGTAATAAAAGATAGTGAAGAGGCAGTAAAGGTGGCAAATGATATTGGTTACCCGGTGATGCTGAAAGCCAGTGCTGGTGGAGGTGGCAAAGGCATGAGAGTTGTTAATAATGACCAAGAATGTCTTGATGGTTTTGAACATGCGAAAAATGAAAGTTTATCAAGTTTTGGTGATGATCGAATATTTGCTGAGAAATTCATTACTGAGCCACACCATATTGAAATACAAATTTTGGCAGACCAACAAGGTAATACTGTTTACCTTGGGGAAAGAGAGTGCTCTATTCAAAGACGACATCAAAAAGTTGTTGAGGAAGCCCCCTCTCCTTTCATCAGTGATAAAACTAGAATAAAAATGGGCGAACAAGCTGTGAATCTTGCGAAAGCTGTCAACTATGAATCAGCTGGTACAGTTGAATTTATCGTTGATAAAGAACAACAATTCTATTTTCTAGAAATGAACACCAGACTTCAAGTTGAACACCCTGTTACAGAAATGGTTACTGGAATTGACCTGGTCGAAAAAATGATAACCATTGCTGCAGGTGAATCATTAAATCTTCAACAAAACAAAATTACTACCTCAGGTTGGGCACTTGAATCAAGGATATATGCTGAGGACCCCTATAGAGAATTTATGCCCTCGATTGGACGTCTAACAAAATATCGTACTCCTGCATCTTCAAAGAATGTAAGGATTGATACTGGAATCAGAGAGGGTAGCGAAGTGTCAATGTTTTATGATCCTATGATTGCAAAACTAATCACCTACGGTAATACACGTGATGAGGCAATTCAGTATATGCTGAGGGCCATTGATCAATACGTTATTACAGGGGTGTCTCATAATCTGAATTTTTTGAGTTCAATTATGCAAAATACAACGTTTCAATCGGGTTATACAACAACTAATTTTATTGCTGATGAATACCAAGATG
>CAUZCF010000113.1:0-3371 GCA_963578425.1 Gammaproteobacteria bacterium
TTCTGATACACCGATAAACTTAATCGGTACACCAGTCACCTCTGCAATGCTTACTGCTGCTCCACCCCGGGCATCACCATCTAATTTAGTTAAGATAGTTCCCGTTAATGTTAGGGCGGCGGAAAAGGCTTTTGCTGAATTCACAGCATCCTGCCCCGTCATTCCATCCACAACAAACAATGTTTCAACCGGATTAACTGCTTCAGCAATCTCCTGTATTTCCGTCATCATTTCACCATCTACATGGAGACGACCTGCCGTATCCAGAATCACCACATCGGTTTTGGAAGCACCTGCTTCTTCTACTGCACTTTGACAAATATCTACCGGATCTCCCGTCCCTTCTTCGTACACAGGAACATCCACTGTTTTTCCCACCTGAATCAGTTGTTCAATGGCCGCAGGACGATACACATCCGCTGCAGTTAAAAGTACCGATTTCCCCTGCTTTTTTAAGGCGGCTGCCAGTTTTCCGCAGGTGGTGGTTTTACCGGCCCCTTGCAATCCTGCCATGAGGATTACCGCCGGCTTTTTTGAACCAAGTTTAAGCGGTGCGGTTTCTTTCCCCAGGACATTCACCAATTCATCGTGAATAATCTTGATGAATTGTTCTCCCGGTTTAACCGATTTGAGAACTTTTGTCCCTTCGGCACGATCTTTCACACGGCTCACAAACGCTTTGGCCACTTTGAAATTCACATCCGCTTCCAAAAGGACACGGCGAATTTCTCGTGACGTCTGCTGAATGTTAGCATCAGTGATCTTCCCCAAACCTCGAAGGTTTCGGAAAATCGTGTCGAACCGGTCTGCCAGCTGATTAAACATAAATTTTCGGCTCAATAAAAGCTTGGGAAATTAATTGTACTTTCTATCGCAATCAATAAAGAAAGATGATATTCTATGACTTAATTTTACCCATGGATTTTAACATTGACACAGCCACCACAGACGATCTGCCTGAGATACTCGAACTCAATGAAGCCGCCCTGCCTGCAGTAAGCAGTGTTAACCTTGTTGATATGGAACATTTTCTGTCCATTGCCGAATACTTTCGTATCCTAAAAATCAAAGATCAAATTGTAGGATTCCTTATTGCACTCACGCCGGGAAAAAATTACCAAAGTCTCAATTATAAGTGGTTCGAGAAAAAATATAAATCATTTATGTATATAGATCGCATTGTAATTGCGCCCGCATTCCATGGGAATGGATTTGGCCGTGCATTTTATGATAATCTTTCGGATTTCTCATCAGAACAAGCGCCAAGGATTACCTGCGAAGTAAACATTCGCCCCATGAATGAAGGATCGATTCTTTTTCATGAAAAATATGGATTCGATCAGGTGGGGATGCAAGAGATCGAAGGCGGGACAAAAGAAGTTTCCCTGATGGCAATTGATTTACCTAACAATTAATTAAGGTTTGTAGCGCTTTTGTGCTTTCAAAAGATATAAATCCGCTTTTTCTGTTTTGCCATCTTGAGCCAATGAGACTATTCGAAGGGATTCCAATAAGGGAATAGCTGTGTTATCATAGTTCGAATAAAAAGCATCCATCGCTTTCGCAATGAGATCCACCTGATAGCCTACCTCCTTTGAACGATGTTCATCCACAATTTCATAAAACCGTTCTATATAGTATGGCTCCACCCAATTTACATCCTGGTTATATTGCTTTTTTACTTCCTGTTTATGATGAAATTTCAGTTTGGCGCCTGCAGCATACACCCCGTTTATAAAGGCTACTTTTTCTTTGATTTCCAATGATTCCCAATAAGTGGCGGGGGTACGGTCTTGGCCGACTGAAATGGTCAATAAAATACTTAGGATTAATATGCGTCTAATCATTATTCAATTCATCAAATTGGTTTACGATTGGCACCCTTCTACCGATACCAAAGGCTTTTGAAGTTACACGTAATCCCGGTGCTGCTTGACGTCTTTTATATTCGTTGATGCGAATACGCCGAGAGATATCCTTGACGAGAGCCGGATCCGCACCGGCTTTAATGAGTTCTGTTGGCGATTTTTCATCTTCAACCATTGCAGTGACCAAAGGACTAACCACATCATAATCAAATGGATCTACCTGATTGGGAGCCAATTCAGCTGAGGGGGGTTTTTCAATGGAATTTATGGGTATACAATCAAATCCAGCTTTTTCATTTACCCATCGAGAAAGGGCATAAACATCTGTTTTGGATAAATCAGAAATAACAGCAAGACCCCCATTCATATCACCATACAATGTGCAGTATCCCATGGCCAATTCTGTTTTATTCCCCGTGGACAATACGAGCCAATTAAATTTATTGGATAGAGCCATAATAATACTTCCGCGAGTTCGAGCTTGAATATTTTCTTCTGCAACTCCTGGTTCACTTCCATTATAACTAGCTTTTAAAGATTCTTCAAAAGAACTAACAATGGATTCAATGGATATAGTCCTATAATCAACACCTAAGTTTTCAGATAATAATTTTGCATCATCTTTACTATGTTGACTAGAAAATTTTGAAGGCATTGAAACTCCATGCACATTTTCTATTCCAAGCGCATCAACAGCAATACAAGCTGTTAAACTTGAATCTATCCCACCACTTAGTCCAATTACTGCTTCTGAATGCCCTGTTTTATTGAAATAATCTTTAACTCCAAGAACAAGGGCATTATATATCTTTTCTTCTCTTCTACTATCTTTTAAATCGATTGTTTGGCTGTTTTTTATATCAACCATTAAAATTTCTTCTTCAAAAGCTTTGCCTTGAGCAATCAATTCACCATTTTCATTATAAGCTAAAGACTGTCCATCGAATATGAGTTCATCTTGCGCACCAACTAAATTGCAGTATACATACGATAATCTATTATCAGATGCTTTGCTTTGAATAAGCTCACAACGATCTAACAATCTATCAACTCTATAAGGTGAAGCAGATAAATTGATAATTATTTCAGCGCCCTTTGCTTTAAGCTCTTCAACTAGATCACATGAATAATTTTTATCCCAAAGGTCTTCGCAAATTTGCAAACCTAAATAAACATTTTCGCCATTGATTGATACTTTAACAACGCAAGGTTCACTGCCACTTGTAAAATAACGAGCTTCATCAAATACGTCATACGTTGGCAATAATCTTTTTTTATAATGACTGATAATTTCACCTTTTTCACAAAAAAATGCACAATTATATAATTTATTATCTTCCATCATAGTATTCCCTAAAATAATAGGAATAGTTGATTTTTGGGCAATTTCATCTAATGCATTCTTTGCATTTTCAATAAAACGATTTCGAAGTAATAAATCTTGAGGAGGATAACCAATTAGAGATAATTCTGGAAAAACAACGAGGTCAGCGCCTATATCAA
>CAUZCF010000114.1:0-3350 GCA_963578425.1 Gammaproteobacteria bacterium
TTTGCAAAGATCGTTGATAATAACCATGTGATCTATGGACATAAACCTGTCCATTGGTGCCTTGATTGTAAATCAGCACTAGCAGAAGCTGAGGTAGAATACCAAGACAAGCAATCGGTGTCAGTAGATGTGGCATTTAAGGTATTGAGTACAGGAAAATTCCTAGATTTAGTGGGCGTTGATGATTTAGAACCCAGTATTGAGATTATTGTGCCTATTTGGACAACCACACCATGGACACTGCCCTCTAATGAGGCTGTTGTTTTAGGTCAAGACATTGACTATTCTCTTTTTCAGGGAACTCTGAATGACAAGAAACTCACTTGTTTATTAGCCAATGATTTGTCTGAATCAGTAATGCATCGTTGGAATATAGAGCATTGGGATAAGGTCCTTAAGATTGACGCATCCCTTTTGAAGGGATTGATGTTAAGGCATCCATTTTACGAAAAAGATGTGCCTATTTTGATTGGTGATTATGTAACCACAGAAACAGGCACAGGTGCCGTTCATACAGCTCCTGCTCATGGCCATGATGATTTTAATATTGGAAGCATAAATCATCTAGACCTTGAGTGTTATGTGAACCCTTATGGGTTATTTACAGAAGATAAAGAATTCTTTGCTGGTGAGCATATTTATAAATCGGAATCAAAGATACTAGATAAACTTGAAGAAACTAAGAATCTAATTCATCAAGAGAAATTTAATCATAGCTACCCACATTGCTGGAGACATAAAACACCGTTGATATTTAGATCCACTCGGCAGTGGTTTATTAGTATGGATAACGAAGATTTAAGGGATAATTCTTTGCAAGCTATTGAAACAGTTCAATGGTTGCCTCAATGGGGAGAAGATCGAATAATAGGTATGGTTTCTACTCGACCTGATTGGTGTATTTCTCGACAAAGATATTGGGGTGTCCCTATCCCATTGTTTATTCATAAAAAAGATCAAACACTGCATCCACAAACAACGAAACTTTTAGATAAAATTGCTAATGATATCGAAAAAAATGGAATTGATTCATGGTTTGAATCTTCGATTGAGGATTACATTGAAGACAATTCAAAGGACTATAAAAAATCCACAGACACCATGGACGTTTGGATGGATTCAGGATTGGCTCACCATGCTGTGAGTCAAAATTTTGATAATATTAGTTATCCAGCTGATTTATATTTAGAGGGCTCTGATCAACATCGCGGTTGGTTTCAGAGTTCCTTACTTACTTCAATTGCAATGCATGGCTCTGCACCTTACAAACAAGTTTTAACGCATGGTTTTTTTGTTGATGAGCAAGGTAAGAAAATGTCTAAATCATTGGGTAATGTGATAGCACCTCAAAGCATAATTAATTCTATGGGAGCAGATATCTTAAGGTTATGGGTTGCATCGACGGATTACACAAGTGAAATGAGGATTTCAGATGAAATTCTTAAACGTAATGGTGATACCTATAGAAGAATTAGGAACACCACTAGATTTCTACTCAGTAATTTAGGGGATTTTAATGCAGAAAAACACTCGATTGATTACTCAGATATGTTGTTATTGGATCAGTTGATTATGAAACGCTTGAGTGTAATCAATCAATCCATTCAAACTGATTATGAAGAGTATTCTTTCCATCGCATCATCCAAACTTTGCATAATTTTTGTGTGAATGACATGGGTGGTTTTTATTTAGATGTTATTAAAGATAGGCTCTATACAATGCCTGAGAATTCACAAGGCAGGCGATCAGCACAAACAGTTTTATTATACATTGTAGAGTCTCTAGTACGATGGATAGCTCCAGTGCTTTCATTTACGGCAGAAGAGATTTGGCAATCGCTTCCAGATCGTCGGGTGCCGTCGGTTTTTCTCTCTGAATGGCATGATATTGTTACAACCGATGATAATAATGATTGGGAGATAATCCAGGATTTGAATGAAGTAGCTGCAAAGGCATTAGAAATCGCTCGAGATAAAAAAATTATCGGTTCACCATTAGATGCGGACCTGACGCTATATGCAAACCAGGAACTGATTGAATTTTTAGAACCCTTTGCTGATGAATTACGCTTTCTATTTATTACTTCATCAGCGACCATTAAATCAATTGATGAGGTTACTGATGAGGCAGTGCACGGAGAAAATTTTGCAGTATCAATAACTCAATCTGACTATGAGAAATGTAATCGTTGTTGGCATCGACAAGAGAGTGTCAATCAATCCAAGCATCACCCAGACTTGTGTTCTAGGTGTGAGGCTAATATAGGTGATGCATCAGAGGTAAGGCTCTATTTCTAATTATGAAGCAATTTAATTGGATTGTATTAATTGTCATCTTTATTCTAGGGGATCAATGGACAAAAAATTTAGTGGTAAATAATCTTGAATTATATGAGCGAGTTAATACCACATCATTTTTTGACATAACATTGCTTTATAACACTGGAGCAGCTTTTAGTCTTTTTGCTTTTGATACTGGCAGCCAACGTATACCGTTAATATTGGTCTCAATTTTTGTGAGTGTGTATTTATTAGGTTTTTTAATAAAACATGCTTCTACAAATCATTGCGCTCTGAATCTTTCAATCTCTATGATAACTGGGGGAGCATTAGGTAATTTGGTTGATAGAATTACACAAGGTTATGTGGTCGATTTTTTGCTCTTTTATTATGAGAATTGGTATTTCCCTGCTTTCAATGTAGCTGATTCCTTAATAACCATAGGAATGATGATCTTTCTAATAGATAATTTCATGATTAAAGACAGATAAATTAGTTTTAATTAATAAGGATTAGTAATGAGATTGTATTTGGAAAATGAGCTCTTTCTCATTAGAATGTTTCAATATGGATGATGTTATTCAACTGAAAACACAAGTTGAGAAAAGGCTCAAACTATATGGCCTTCGACCAACAAAAGCACGATTAAGAATCGGCATGATGTTATTGGATCACCCGAAGCATCTCTCAGCTGAACAAGTTTTTGAGAGATTACTTGAGAAAGGCCATAGTATTTCTAAAGCAACGGTTTATAACACCTTAAATGCGTTTGCCGAAAAAGGTCTTGTTAATCAAGTTGCTGTTGACCCATCGAGGATGTATTACGATTCCACAACCAATGCCCACCATCATTTTTTCAATATAGACACTGGCCAACTTTTTGATATTCCTTCAGATGACTTAAGTGTTGAGAACATTCCAAGACTTCCTGAGAATACCAAAATTCAGGATTTGGAAATTGTTATAAAAATTAAAAATAAATAATTACTTAATAAGGAGTTAAGCATGGCGCGTCATAGAGCTTTACAAATGTTTGGTCGATCAGGTAATCCGGCTTTCAAAAGTAAGGC
>CAUZCF010000115.1:0-3339 GCA_963578425.1 Gammaproteobacteria bacterium
ACAAGTCGTATCAGGTGAAAGGCAAGGGCGTCGTGATGGCTTGTTACAACATGATGATTCCATACATCATTTCTGACCTTCCCAAAAAGCAAGATGCGGCATTACGTCGATTGACGAAGATTCCACTACAATTCACTACCGTGGGTTTAAAAAACTGGAGGGCTATGAAAGAGATGGGAATCGGTATGGCTATGTCACCTGGAAATATACATCAGGCGGTGGGGATGGATTTTCCGGTGAGCATGGGCGGCTATGAATATACCAAGACTCCAGACGATCCTTGTATCCTTCACATGAGATGCTGTGTGCTTGGAGAAACCGTTGGTGCACCACAAATTGAACAGTATCATGAAGCGCGATACAGGATGTTAGGGATGAAATTTAGGGATTATGAAGTAGAGATCAGAGAGCATTTAGGTGGCATGCTCCCGAAGGATTTGTTTGATTTCGACCGGGATGTTGCGAGTATTTCCATCAATCGATGGGCCCACGGTTATTCCTATGGAAACCCAGGACCAATTGGACGACAACCCTTCGGCAGAATAACCATCGCCAATAGCGACTCCGTCAATAGTTCTTTATTGGATAGAGCAATTGAGCAGGCATGGAGAGCGATACAGGAATTAGGGAAATAGCAAGCAATAAAAAATGGATCACCAAGACGAATATTACGACAATATGATCACGATGTTGGAGCTGATCTGGGGAGAAGGTTATATGGCTCCAGGTGGTTCGGGTAATGTCAAAAAAATGTTGAATGGTATTGAAACAGAAGGAAAACGTATCCTTGATATTGGCTGTGGTGTAGGAGGCCCAGCTTTTGAGATGGCCAACACGTTTGGTGCGGATGTTGTCGGCATCGATCTTGAGGCTCCACTAATCAAGAGAGCCACTGAGACTGCAACTAAAATGGGATTGCAGGATAGGTGCAAGTTTCTTACTGTCACAGCGGGAGCACTTGATTTTCCAAATCAGTCTTTTGACATTGTTGCTTCATCCGGTGCGATCACGCAAATAAAGGATAAGGCTAATATCTTCAGAGAATGCTATAGAGTACTCAAACCCGGCGGTTACCTCACATGTTATGACTGGACCAAATCAGAAGAACCATTGTCCAAAGACATGTTTTACTGGTTCAAAATGGAAGGGCTTACCTATGCACTTGAAACATTAGAAGAATATAAAGCTCATCTGAAGAAGATTGGTTATATTGACGTCATAATAAAAGATGCATCCGACTGGTATCTTAATCAGATTCGTAAGGAGTTTGAACTTATCAAAGGGAGTCTCTATCCTCGTATGGTTGAACGTTTAGGCCAGAAAGATGCTGATCATTTTGTTGAGAATTGGCGAGCAATGTTGGTGGTCTGTGAGAAGAGAGAGATGCATCAGGGATACTGTCGAGGGCGACGACCATTAAAGGATTAGATTTAAATTATGAATAAAATCAATATCAACATGACCAAGAATAAAGGAATGGTATACGGTTGGTAAAATAATAAACTATACTTTATTGCACCATGTCAATGCTAACAAGATGAATATAAACACTCCAGTCAGAGAACTTGGTCATGTTGATATTGATCCATTAAGAGAAGTGCTTCTTAATAAGAAACAATCAGCTTGGGATCTAACAACTATTCGGCAAGAAGAATTTGAAGTGCATAAAGCAACAAAATCAATTGTAATGATTTTTGCTGATATAGAACAATGGCCTACTATCGAAATTAGAAAGGAAACAGGATGGAATATTTTAGCTAAAGTAGCGTTACCAATCATGAATGAAATTATTAAATCAAATTACAACCCGGGTGGAACAGTTATTAGAGCTATGGCTGCAAAATTATTACCAGGAGAGAATATAGCATCTCATTGGGATAGCCATCCTTCTTTTCGTTGTGGGCATCGAATCCATTTACCAATTAAAACTAACTCAAGAGTTAGATTTAATATTGACGGCTTTCCCTATCAATTTGATGTAGGTGAAGCTTATGAACTCAATAATCAAAAAACACATTCAGTTATTAATAAAGGTGCTGAGGAAAGAATTCACTTCATCTTTGACTATGTTCCTCTAAGTGAATTAGAAAAGTTACCAGCGATTCTTGAACAAAATTAATATTAATCATCAAGATTTATTGAGGCTCTGATAGCTAAGGGGATGTTTTCTAATTTCTTAGACCCAATAATATGAACACCTGTTATACCAGGAATCTTTTTTACAGTGTTGATTTGCTCAGAACATATCTTAATACCTTCTGCTTCTTGATCTTTAGCTTCTTTGAGTCGATTCATAATCTGATTAGGTATTATTACATTAGGTCTATTTTTTCTTAGCCATTCAGCATTTTCAGTGGATTCTAATAACGCTATTCCTGCTACGATATAACACTTATTCAGAATTTTAGTGGGACCTATTTTTTTCATAAAAGTACTTAAGAGATCCATATCTAAACACGTGTGTGTGAAAAAAAATTGAGCTCCAGAATCAACTTTCTTTGTTAGGTTTTTTGCTTGCCAACCATCTTTTGGTGGATGCGGCGTAAGCACTCCGCCAATGATAAAGTTTCTTGGAGGGCTTATTGTTTCATCATTTTTCAAATTCTGAGCCATGGATATCAATTCTGTTGCGTTAATATCCATAATCGCTTTTGGTCGTGGTTGATATTCTTCTGGCACTTTGTCACCTCTAATAAGTGAAAAACTACTTACTCCCAATGCAAGACAACCTAATATGTCACTCAAAAGCGAGATACGATTCCTGTTTCTGCAACTAAGTTGAACAATGGGGTCTATATTTGAATTCAAAAGAATTGAACCCACCACAATAGGTGACATATGTAATTGTCCTGATTGGTTGTCAGTCACTAAAATTCCGTCAATATCATCTCCTAAGGCCCTTGCTTGAGATTCAACTTCTTGAATATTGCTTTCAGGCGTTAGGGATATTTCAGACGTGATTACAAATTTCCCACTCTGTATTGAATTTTTAAAATTGTTCAAAATATTCTCTTTTATTATGATTCTTTATGTTAACTATCATGCTAGCTTTACTTTAAATCTTATGATTAACTCCTAATTTATTAAAAAAAAGAGGATAAAACCATCTCAAAAAACCTTTCAAGAGAAGAATTATATAAGAAAGCGTTCTCACACCTGAGGTCTGGGGATTCGAGAATGTGCTTAAATGTCTGCAATATTGGTCTCAAAAAATTTCCTGATGAATTGAATTTACTATGTTTAAAGGCACGCACCAGCATAACGCTAAAATTATTTAATGAGGCAAATAAGAATCTCAAAAAGGCTATTCAAATAGACCCTGATTTCATTATGGCCAGA
>CAUZCF010000116.1:0-3333 GCA_963578425.1 Gammaproteobacteria bacterium
TTCAGGATTTGGAAATTGTTATAAAAATTAAAAATAAATAATTACTTAATAAGGAGTTAAGCATGGCGCGTCATAGAGCTTTACAAATGTTTGGTCGATCAGGTAATCCGGCTTTCAAAAGTAAGGCCTTTACCCAAAGATCATCTGATTTCTCAACCTCCGAAGTAATGACACTGTCGGGCACAGTGAATAAAACTGGCCTTTATTTATTGCTTTGTTTTATGACGGCTGCTTGGACTTGGAATCAATTCTATGCGTCGGGTGAACCGGCTTCTATTATGCCTTATCTTATATTTGGTTTAATCGGCGGATTGGTTGCAGCTTTGATAACGATTTTTAAACCAACAGCTGCTCCTATTTCAGCACCAATATATGCACTTTTAGAAGGCTTCGCAATCGGTGGGATATCGGCAGTTGCTGAGGCAAGCTATGAAGGCATAGTTATTCAGGCAGTAGGTCTTACTTTTTTCACATTGGCCTCTTTGCTTATGGCTTATAAAACTGGGCTTATTAAACCCACTGAAAATTTCCGTTTAATGGTTTTCGCAGCTACTGGAGGGGTAGCATTATTATATTTGGTTAATTTTATCATGATGTCTTTTGGTGCAAGCATTGGATTTATTCATTCAAATGGCTTTTTAGGAATTGGCGTTAGCCTGGTGGTGGTTGCAATTGCTGCTCTCAATCTAGTGTTAGACTTTGATTTTATAGAACAAGCTGCTGAACAAGGTGCTCCTAAGTATCTAGAAGCTTATGGTGCTTTTTCATTATTGGTTACTTTAATCTGGCTTTACCTAGAAATTCTAAGATTGCTTACCAAACTGTATTCCAGAAATTAATGGATTCAAACTCACTTTTTTTTGGCCTTATGATTATAGGGTCATTAGGCGTATTTTTTTATTTTGGGAAATTTAGAGCCTCAATCAAGCAAAGAGATCGAAGTGATAAAATCGACTGGACTCAATCTTTATGGTCTAAAATAAGATCTAAGAAACAGAAAAAAGACGATTAGATTATTGTGCCTAATATTCAGAATATTTTAGCCATCGCTTCAGGTAAAGGAGGCGTAGGAAAATCAACCGTAAGCGTTAATCTTGCTCTGTCCTTAAAAGAACAAGGCCTTAAAGTAGGATTATTGGATGCTGATATTTATGGGCCCAGTATCCCTCTAATGCTTGGTACTGTAGGTCAAAAACCCTCAACCCCTGACAATAAAACATTTAACCCAATAATGGCACTAGGTATTGAATTAATGTCTATCGGGTACATTGTTTTAAAAGATAAAGCAACGATCTGGAGAGGACCGATGATGTCTAAAGCTATAGAATCATTACTCTTTCAAACTAACTGGTCTGATCTGGATTACTTGATTATTGACTTACCTCCTGGAACTGGCGATGCTCAGTTAACACTCTCCCAAAAAGCCGGTTTAACTGCTGCGGTTCTTGTGAGTACGCCTCAACAAGTCTCACTGATCGATGTAAAAAAGTCCCTTGAAGCGTTTCGAAAACTATCAATCCCTCTTATCGGCTTAGTCGAGAATATGAGCTATTTTATTTGTGATGAATGCGGATCAAAGCATCATATACTGGGTAGTAATAATATAGAGAAATTTTCGATTGAAAATGATATATCACTATTAGGTCAAATACCTATGCACCCAAAACTTTCTGAAGGCGGCGATAATGGTCAGCCCGTTATTATAAATTCAGAGGATGGGTTACTAACAAAGGTTTATCAGGAAATAGCCGCTAAGATTGATTCTGAGGTAAGAAAAATTGAGAAACCTAAAAAAAGTTTAGAAGATATTGCTGTTACGACTGAAAATTAAAAATGGGTTGGATTAAATCAATTTAGCTTTATTCAATAATAAAATATTTTCCTTGAGAGTCTCCATTTCATTAAATCTATAATTCTTTGATAGCGGCGTACAGTTTTCTTGTCGTTGACAATCAGAGCTTTTAGGACAAATAATTTTTGCAGGATGATCTAATGCATCAATTAACCAATGTACTCTAAGAAGATTAGCTATTTTCAGGATTGAGGATTTTATTTCACCACTAATCTCGCTTTCTCCACCATTGCTTTGGCAAGCTATCTCTAATTCATTAATCAACTCTATGGCGTCTATTCCTTGATTATTTAGGGCTGGTTTCAAATCTATTCCTAAAGAGTAAAGTTTTAAGTTTCCAGCCAGATCTGGCTTTCTTATAGAATAACAACAGTAAAGGTATGTTTTGTCCCCGTCTTTTAATATTGATATCTGAGATTGAGGGTTCTTTACATGCTCCTCATTGAGTAGTCTGAAAACAGCCCAGTTAGGGCATGGGTTTGTCGCCATTGACATGTTTCCAAAAGGTAATGAGATACCATTACCTCGGTAAATAGCACTTAAATACCCTGGTTGATAAGCCTCAAAATAATGCCAATGAAGATAATTTGAAACAGCCGTGACCCTTCTCATTAAATGTGCCGGGGACAATTCAAGTTCTTTAGCAGACAACATGTCGTGTTCTGTTTTAATAAGGTATCGTTTAAAAGGTTTTCTGGGGCAAAGTAGGGCACCTGCAAAAAAACTTGATTCAAAATCATGCCAAGCCATGAGTACATCATGAGAATTACTCACAGTTTCTTGCCTACCATCACTGTCAAAGGGGTTAGATCCAGATGATATGATAGATCTTAAGCCATCTCCTTGATGAAGGATCTTATGGCCCAAATGAGTTGTAAGGTCATATTTGAGTCGATATGGATCATTTTGCAGTGCTTCATTAACATAAACTGTTGAGGGTGATTCATAAAATGACCTGAGCAGCATTTTATTGTTCATTTGAGGTGTTGATGTGGTTACTCTATTTTGTTTAAACCATTTAAGCTTTAAGCCGTGAGTTTTATACAGTTTTTTGATGTCATTAACTTTAATTGGGAAAATATTTTTACCTATTTCATCAGCAACTTTTTCTAAATCTGGAAAGCGATTAAAGTTCGTTTCTTGGTAGGAGCGAATTAATAACTGAGCAAACTGTCTTCCAGATATGCCGCTTTGATCCAGTAATTCTGGAATGGCACCTTGCAATAACTCTTTGCTATAGAGAAAGCCTGGTTCAAGAGGGAGAGTTTGGTTTTTTTGTTTAGGTCCCTCATCGTCACTAAAGCCGATATCAAGATTTTCATCCATAAACCAAGAAGGGTCTTTTTGGAACACTATAGCTATTTGGTTTAGAACATTTTCAGAGGGAACCCGTTTTCCATTCTCAATCATGCTGAGATAAGAAACAGAAGGAGCATGTTTAGGGTCTTCTTCACTGCATCTTTCTGAAAGGTCTTCAAGAG
>CAUZCF010000117.1:0-3322 GCA_963578425.1 Gammaproteobacteria bacterium
CGGTAACAATATGAACTCCGTTCCCAGTAAGAGCATTGAGATAAGCAGGTAAAGTGGAGACAAGTGTTTTACCTTCACCAGTTTTCATTTCTGCTATTTTCCCAAAATGAAGAGCTAAACCTCCCACCAACTGGACGTCAAAATGTCTTTCTCCTATGGTTCTAACTGAAGCTTCTCTAACAACAGCGAAGGCTTTTGGCAAAAGCCCATCTAAACTTGGATCATCAAGGTATTCTGATTTAAATTGCCCTGTTTTTAATCGAAGATCGCCATCTGACAAATTCTGCATGTCAGATTCAAGTGCATTGATTTGTGTAACGATTTTTGAATAATCGCTTAGCAGTCTCTCATTCCTACTACCAAATATTTTTGTGAAAAATCCTTTCAAAAGCAGCCTCTCAACTGAGTTAGATAATTTGGAGGTTAGTCGTAACAATCTTGATAATATTCATGATTCTACTCTGCTGTTATTATACCCTCATGGATAAAAAATTTTTGCTATCTAACTACACTCTAGAGAATTGTGCAAAGCGATAAACTAAAACATATTTCTGAAATCATTAATGCAAGTTATTCGAATCTTGAGGAATTGTCTGAAATTGCCCAGGAAAAATCTTCACTCTCTAGATACCTGAAAAAAAATCTTAAAAACTTTGGTCGGTATATAGTTTCGGCTTACATCAATAACTCGGGCATATTAGTTATTAAGACAAGCTCGCCTGAGTTTGCTGCAAGGCTTAGATATGAAGAAAAGGAAATAAGAGCTTTATGCAAAAAGTTCGGCAATGTTCCTCAAAAAATAAAGATCAGCTCGAGATAGGGATCAGGTTCTTCCCAAAGCTGATGTCCAATATGAGATAGGAATGTCTGTTATCTCTGATTCCTCGATTTCTTCCCAAGCGGTTTGATCTGTATAAAGCTTAAGTATCAATTTGTTGTTTAATTCATGACCAGATTTATAACCATTAAATTCACCCACCAAAATATGACCCATCAAATAGAGATCTCCTACTACATCCAAAATCTTATGTCTCACTAGCTCATCCTGATACCGTAGTCCGTCCTGATTTAAAATTCTGTAGTCATCGAATACAATCGCGTTGTCAAGACTGCCTCCCAATGCCAAGTTTTTAGAGCGTAGGGTTTCTATTTCTTTGAGAAAACCAAACGTTCGGGCACGACTGATTTCTTTCAGGAACGTTAGAGTTGAAAAATCGACACTCAATTTAGTCAACTTACTTTTGATCATGGGATGATCAAAATCAATTTCAAATGAAATACGATAGCCATTGTAAGGCTTAAACTCAGCAAATTTTTCACCGTCTTCTACTCTTATATTTTTCTTAATTCTTAGGAATTTTTTAGATGCATTTTGTTCTTCAATGCCTGCTGATTCGATCAAAAAAATAAAAGAAGCTGAACTTCCATCCATGATTGGAACTTCAGGGCCATCCAGATCAATTAACGCATTATCAATACCCAAACCAGCAAAAGCTGCGAGTATATGTTCCACTGTCATGACTGAAGCATTTTTCTTAGCTATGGTGGTACCCAGCATTGTGTCGATTACACTCTTAGCAAGAGCTGGTATTTGTTGAATAGGTTCTATATCAAGTCTTCGAAAAATTATTCCAGTATCTTTAGCCGCTGGCCTCAAGGTCATATTAACTTTTTCTCCTGAGTGCAAACCGACACCAGAAGCTCTGATACTATTCGACAATGTTCTTTGCTTTAACACTCGCTAAGAATGGATAGATAATTGAATAAAAACTCTTTTAAAATCATATAAATAAAACACGACAAGGTTATCATAAAAAAAACAAATGAAACAAATTATTTATATTATTATCATGCCAATAATTCATAGTTTAGATCACTAAAGATTGGATTTCAGCCAGGATTTGACTCTCAGCCAAGGTGATTCCAATGCTTTTTGCTTAATAAGGTCTTGGGGGTTATTTTTATACTTTTCCAATGCAAAGAGGAGTAATCCTACCCCAGTAGCATGGATAGGGCTATTGATGTTTTCGAAAGTCCCATTCGTGTCTTTTGGAAAGCCCACCCTGACGTCAGTTTCTAATATTTCTTCAGCTAATTCTTTGGCTCCATTGAGTTGTGATGTTCCTCCTGTGAGGACTATGCCTGCTCTCAGTTTTTCTATATTCATTTTTCCTATCTCGTCATTGATCACTGCAAATAATTCTTCATAACGAGCTTGTACCACCGAGGCCAAGCGTTCTAATTCTATTTGTCTGGGGGAGCGATTTCCAACACTAGGAACTTCTATCAGCTCTTCTTTATTGACCATCTTTGAGGTGGTGCAAGCATGTTTAATTTTGATTTCTTCAGCTTCTTTTTCTGGCGTTCTTAGAGCGTAAGCAATGTCGTTTGTCACATGATTGCCTCCAATTGGAATAACCTTGGTTGCAACAATTTGACCACCCATAAACACCACGATATCGGAAGTCCCGCCTCCAATATCAACTAGACAAACACCAAGATCTTTCTCATCATTGGACAATACCGAAAAGCTGGAAGCTAATTGTCCTAGGATAATCTGCTGAACTTCCAGCCCACATCTCTCCATGGATTTAATAATGTTTTGCTCAGCACTTCGGGAGACAGTTACAATATGAACATCTGCTTCTAGCCGAACACCTGACATACCAATGGGTTCACGGACTCCCTCTTGACCATCAATAACAAAATCTTTGGGCAATACATGTAATATTCTTTGATCCGAAGGAATACTCATCGCTTGAGAAGCATCGATAACACCATCAATATCCTCTTGTGAGACCTCGCCCTCATTAATTCTGACGATGCCATGACCATCAAAACTTCGGACATGGCTGCCTGCAATACCAGCAAAAACAGTATTAATTTCGCAATCGGCAACTTTCTCTGCTTCTCTAATGGCTTGATCAATTGAATTTACCGTTGCCTCTATATTAACAACCACGCCTTTTTTTAAGCCCCTGGATGGCTCGGTTCCAAAGCCAATAACTTTTAATTCCTTCTGTTCATTTATCTCAGCGACAAGTGCTAAAATTTTTGATGTACCTATATCTAAGGCAGCAATAATTTCATTTCCATTATTTCTTGACATGAATCTATAATTTAAGTCACTTTTTCCATAAAATGGCCAAACCTTCTGAATACCTAAGATCAATATAAGAAACTTTATTAATTTTCGCTAAAAGAGTTTGATCCAAAGCTAAAAAAAGTCTTTCTAATTTCTGGTCGATTTCTGTTTTTCCTAATTTTATCTCAATTTTTGGTTTGATAGTAAAATTCCAAGATCCCCTTACATCTAAAGTTA
>CAUZCF010000118.1:0-3318 GCA_963578425.1 Gammaproteobacteria bacterium
GTTCCATCCATCAAATTACCTTTCCAGATATGGTCGGTAAATGTTTCACACAGACCAGGACTTTCTTTTCTGCAAAAAAAACATATTCCACAATTGGGTGCCCAATTCAATACAATCTTATCACCCTTTTTCACCCGTGAAACATTTTGACCTAATTCCGCCACATATCCGCACCCTTCGTGGCCTGGGACTACCGGTAGTGGATGTAGTGTATCTCCTGTACGTAAATGCCAATCACTATGACATACCCCTACAGCACTCATTTTAATAAGAACTTCATTCGCTTTGGGTGGATCTATATCCAACTCCATGATTTTAAATGGGGTATTTATGTCGAATAAAACTGCAGCTTTGCTCTTCATGGCTCTACCAAATATAAATAAAAAAACCGTTTCACGAACACCAGAACGGGGTTTATTTCAATTTTATTTAGATTTTACCAGTCATCGTCACCCCAATCGTCATCCTCTTCAATAATAAAACCATAGCCCTCTATCTCAAGATGCTGTCTAACAATGGCAGACACATCTTTAGGTCCCTCTATACCCCACTTCCAATCAATCAGAGTGGTATACAAACGAGTGCTATCACCCATTAGATTGGCTACCTCTGATCCCCAGACTTCGCGTACAGAATTCACCGGTTCTTCCATGGGGATGTAAGGAGCGGGCATCTTAGTTCCGGGCATTATTTTCTGAGGATCAGTATACCATTCAATGAGCCATTCAGGCCGAAGCCGTTCTTTGCTGAGGACTAAATTAGGTGCCCAAGTCAAAGCTGCCTGTTTCGGCTTCTCATCGCCATAAAAATGGCAGTTATTACATGCCCCCATCTCTTGAATTATCTCACCTGCCTTATACGATTCGGAATTAAGGGTAAACTGATGGGGATTTTCATAGGTCAATGATAACTTATCTTTATATTGGAAATATGCGATTACCTTATTCCACTCTTCATCAGTATAGTCAAAGCTAGGCATTCTAGCCTGAAGATGTGGTCGAACCATACTTATATTTTTGAACCAATTTAATAGCCATTGAGGTTGTGTTTTTCGGCCTTGAGTATTAAGCAAGGGAGGACTAAAACTCTGTACCAAACTCATGTCTTCTGCATTGGTCTGGTCAGCTACTTCCTTTAACCATTTTGCCGTCGATGGCCAAATGGCTCCACCCTCTCCATCTATTTTATGACACCCTAAACAATTATTTGTATGTATAAACTGTTCACCTTTGGAAACAGCTACAAAGGCGGGAGTTTTTTCTGGCAATTTAGATTCAGGGATCTCATCATTAACAAGTCCCATGATTAGTGTAACCAACGAAGTTATCTCTTTATCATTCAAGCCATAATGTGGCATACGTGATTTTTCCAATGGTTTCAGCTTCTTAACTGTAACGCTGCCATCTTCTTTTGGTATTAAATCAAATATTTCAGGTTGTTTTATCTTATTGTAGAACCAATCCCATTTAGTATGCGGTATTTTTTCATGCCACAAACCAAAATCTAGTTTAGAGATTAATTTACTACCTTCATAATTAAGAGAAATTCCAATAGGTTTTTTATCTTCAAAACCATCAATATTATGACATGAATAACAACCATAATGTCCAATAAGCTTTTCACCTGAGTATATTTGTTTTTCTTGAATTGTCATGTTCAACAATTTTTTCTCAACCTGATTAGAAGTATAGATTTGGGATAAAAAATCTGATGAAATTTTATTAAGAATATCATTATTGGGTTTGGGCACTTCAGTGCTATCAAAAATTATATTTTTATCCTTAATTAAATAAGATGCAATATCAGTAGCCTCTTGATCAGATAATCGCAAATTGGGCATCTTAGTATCAGGGTGATAATTGTAAGGATTTTGTAACCAATTAAATAACCATTGCTTATTAGTCTTAGAGCCAAGGCCTATCAAATTCGGACCTTGTTCAATCCGTAGAGCTTGAATAGAGGACTCATAGTCAGGATTTGGAGTTGGTTCTATTTGGTGACATCCCATACATCCATAGGATGACACCAATAAACGGCCATTGTCAGGGTCACCTTCTAAAGGGCTCTTCTTTTGAGAATATTCTATTGAATTTTCAAATAAATATTCTGTCATAGCCAATACCTCTTGCTCTGTCCGTGTAAGGTCATCAGTTGAACTATTGTTTCCTTTTTTAAAAAAATGTGGCATCCATGTATTATGACGGAAACTCCTTGGCTCCATAATCCAGCGATAAGACCAATCTCGAGTTGTTTTAGAAGCCATTTTATAAAGACTGGGTCCAGGTTTAGGCGCTTCTGCCCATCGTTCCATTTCGTGACAAGAATAACAACCGGATTTTTCAAATGTTGCAAGTCCTAAACTTAACGTTTCCGCTCCTTTGATAGGCATATTATCACTGTGGCATTTATAACACCCAGCTTCAGTATATTGTAAAGGAAGCATTTTATCTTCCCAATGGTGCAAGGCTTCCCAATTATATTTCATTTCCCATTCATGAGCCTGTTCTTCATTCTGAGGCATATGAACTGATGAAGTGAAGCCAGTACCGCGGCCACGACCTCCATGGCATGATGTACACCCATATAGACTCATTGGATGAGCTGAAGATTCACCAACAAACTCATCTAATCTTGGATGAGTTGTATACGGCTGTGGTTGATTCTCAAAACCTTTTTTATCAATACCCATATGGCAAGTCATACATCTATCAACTTTAGGCATACCCATAAAGACCAAGTCTTCATCTAAATCATTTACTACAACTTGTTTGACTTCATAATATGGATCAATAAAATCAAGTACTGGAACATCACGAATAATATTTGCGAGTTTATTTGAGAATGACATTGCTTCAGGATCAATTTTTGTCAATTTTCTTTCTAACAAATTTTTATCTCTTACAATAGCTGAGATAGCGTCGTTAGCTGTTTTTAATGACTGGCGAATAAATTTTAATTCATTATTAGCAATCTCTATCTTGCTAGTAACAATCTCAGCTTCTAATTTACTTGAAGATGTTAATTGTGATAATTTTTCATATTCTTTTTTTGTTGAAGCCAAATCACCATGACCATGTTCAGCTTGTTCAAAATCATACTTAGCAACATCTAAATCTGCTTTTGTAAACTGAAATATCTGATTTTTTGCATATAGCACTGCTTCCAAATTTTGAATTTTATTTTGAATAGATTCAATTTCATCTTGACGTGATTTAACTTTAGTTAGTGCCTCCTCAAACTGAACCTTCAAAATAGCATAATCTTCATTTTCATCTAAATTTATATTGGCTATTTCAATGTCAGCACGAGTTTTTTCAA
>CAUZCF010000119.1:0-3300 GCA_963578425.1 Gammaproteobacteria bacterium
AAGGTGAGCAACAAGCTTACCAAGATATTCAATTAGAACTTGATAGTGAGTACTCAAAGTTGCTTGCTGAAGACAAATTATTTGGATTGGCTGATCAACTTGCAGACCTGTCTTTACAAGCATTCAATGAATTAAATTCAGTTGCTGATGCTCTTGGATTATCCTTGAGCCGTATAGATGGAGTGTCACGGAATGGAGCCACTCTTTTTAATCAAGAACCAGAAATCATCAGTATTTTATTCAGTCAAAATTCCTTAGAAACAGCAGAAAACACACCTCTTTTTGAACTTGATGACAGTATTTTTGTCGCCAGAGTTATAGGTCATCGACTGCCAGCCACTAGAGATTTCTCAGATGTTGAACCAGGGATCAAAGATTATTTAGTTTCTCAAGAGGCTATTAGCTTGGCCAACAATTACGCAGAACAAATTAAACCTCAGTTCAGTGATAATGCCTCCTTTAAGGGTAAAGCCGATGAATTAAATACAAAGGCAAGTGATTTTAATGTGTCTCGAGGCGACACAGAATTATCCAGAGGATTAATTGAGATAATTTTTAATTCTTCCAGCAATGACATGGCAGAGGGTAATATCCAAACTTATGTAGAGGGGGATAAAGTCTTTCTTCTGCGAGTCAGTAGCTATGAGGATGGGAAGCTAGAATCGTTCAATGATGAAGAAAGAAATTCAGCTAAACTTGAACTCTCTGAGCAAATTGGTTCAAGAGAACTGAATGCGTTTTCAGAGCATCTAAGAAAAAATGCTGAAGTATCAATAGACCCTGGATTGTATAGCGGTTTATTCGATCTATAGTCAGATCATCTAATCCACATCAAAGGTCATTCCTAAATTTCTATAGCCTCCATCAACATAGATGGTCTCTCCTGTGATTCCTGAAGCTAGATCTGAAGACAGAAAAGCTGCAGCATTACCAACATCTTCAATGGTGACATTACGACGAATCGAGGTTTTAGAGGCGACGTGTTTAAGTAACCCTCTAAATCCACTAACTCCAGCAGCAGCAAGGGTTTTAATGGGACCAGCTGAAATCGCATTGACTCGGATACCTTGGGGACCTAAATCAGCAGCTAGAAACCTCACCGTTGACTCGAGACTGGCTTTTGCAGGGCCCATGACATTGTAGTTAGGCACAGACTTAACTGAACCTAAATAGGTCATGGTCAATAATGAAGCGTTATCACTCAACATGGGTTTTGCTTCTCTTGCCATTGAAGCGAAACTATAACTGCTGATTTCATGTGCTATCTTAAACCCCTCTCTAGTGACTGATTCAATAAAGGAGCCTTTTAACTCCTCCATGGGAGCAAAGGCAATGGAGTGAATCATGATGTCAAATGTTTCCCAGTTCTGTTTAAGTTCAGCAAAAGCGTCAGTAATATTCTGATCATCGGAGACATCTAAAGGTATGCAGATGGATGCATTCAAATCTGCTGCTATTTTTTCAACTCTGGGTTTTAACTTATCAGTTTGGTAGGTGAAGGCTAGCTCTGCTCCTTCCCGATGTAAACACTGAGCCACCCCAAATGCAATCGAGCGGTTACTGGCCACTCCACTAATTAAAGCTCTTTTACCGTCTAAGAATCCCATTTTATTTACCTTTTAAATTTAAAAAATAAGTCTAGAAGAATATTTATGATTCATCCTGATACATTTTACATTAAAATAAAATAACCTTTAAATTATTCTGGACAAGACCATGAAGCAGGTTGAAATATACACAGATGGAGCATGCAGACGTAACCCCGGTCCTGGAGGTTGGGGTGCCTTATTAAGGAGTAATGGTCATGAAAAGGAGCTTTGCGGAGGAGTGTTGGAAACCACCAATAATCAAATGGAATTAATGGCAGCTATTAAGGCACTAGAAAGCTTAAAGGAATCTTGCCAGGTTGATTTATTCACAGACTCAAAATACGTCAAGCTAGGGATCACAGAGTGGATCATGAGGTGGAAGACCAATGGGTTTAAAAACGCCAAAAAAAAACCAGTTGTCAATGCGCAACTTTGGGTCAGACTTGATGCAGTGGCGTCCGAACATCAGATTAATTGGCAATGGGTTAAAGGCCATGCTGGACATGTTGATAATGAAAGAGCAGATGCCCTGGCCAACCGAGGGCTTGAGCTGAAGCTTAGAGAATTATGAGACAGCTTATTTTAGACACGGAAACCACTGGTCTTTCTGTTGCATCAGGGCACCGAGTTATCGAAATCGGTGTTGTTGAACTAGTTGACAGACGCTTAACGGGTAACGATTTTCAATCATACCTCAATCCAGAAAGGAAAATAGATCCAGCCACAATTCCGATTCATGGGATCACAGATGAATTTATTGCTGATAAACCATTGTTTAAAGATCTAGTGGGTGATTTTCTTGATTACGTTAAAGACGCTGAAGTCATTATGCATAATGCCCCTTTTGATACGTCATTTATTAACAATGAACTTGCTTTATTGGGTTTGGATGATCGTTTGGAAGAGCTTTGTGAAATCACAGACACGCTCATCTTTGCGAGAAAGAAGCACCCAGGACAGCGCAACAGTTTGGATGCATTATGTTCTCGGTATGACGTTGATACGACCAACAGAGAAGTTCATGGTGCTCTTATCGATGCTAAATTATTAGCCAATGTTTATTTATTAATGACTGGTGGTCAGGTGGGATTTTTTAATCAAGATCAAACAACCACCAACGGACCTTCCGATGACAATCAGAATTTTGATTTCAAGAATAGAAAAATTATTCAGATTGATTTAAATGAAGATGAGGTAAAAAATCATCAGCGTTACCTTGAGAAGCTTTCGAAAGTTTCAAAAAAAGACTTGAAATGGTAACTATTCACCCAAATTTATATTAAAATCTATGCTTTAATTTTTATGATTTAGATCTTTTCAGGAGCAAAGTTTATGCAGGCAGAAGTTACTCAATGTGTAGTTGAAACCATCCCTACAGCTATGAACGATGGGATGCTCGTTTCAGGCATCATTTTAGCACTCAGTTTTATTGGTATTTTTACAGAAACACTCCATGGCTTCCATAGAGTTAAAGTAGCCATGCTGGGAGCAGGTATTATGGTTGTGGTGGGGCAGTGGTATGGATTTTATACTCCCAGCTGCGCTTTTCAGGCAGTCGATTGGAATGTGGTATTCCTTTTGGCCGCAATGATGGGCATTGTGGCGATTATGATCAAAACAGGCGGTTTTGAAGTACTTGCATATGAAATTGGAAGATTTGCAAAAGGTCGTCAATTCCTTATGTTGGCTATGATTGGAACAGCTGTTACTG
>CAUZCF010000120.1:0-3269 GCA_963578425.1 Gammaproteobacteria bacterium
AACATTCTCTAAAAACATTTACTGCTCTAGTGGTCGGCTGACCTTCAATAGGCTCAAGCTCTATAGCTCCCAACATTCCATAATTCCTGATATCAATTACATAATTTGAGCCTTTAACAGTTTGCAATTCCTCTTCAAGAATCGGTGCGAGTTCGCTGGCTCTTTGAAATAAACCTTCTTCCTCATAGACATTTAATGTGGCGAGACCAGCAGCAGCAGCTAAAGGGTGACCTGAATATGTATAGCCATGATAAAATTCTATGCTGTCCTCAGGACCGGTCATAAAGGTTTGATAAATGTCTTCCTTCACTATAACTCCACCCATCGGTACCATTCCACTGGTCATACCTTTAGCAATGGTCATGATATCTGGAGACACATTAAAGGCCTCTGCTGCAAAGCTTTTACCTGTTCTACCAAATCCGGTAATCACTTCATCCATAATCAAGAGGATGCCATGCTCATCACAAATCTTTCTTATCCGATCTAAGTAACCCACAGGAGGTATTAAAACTCCTGCTGATCCAGCGATTGGCTCAAGGATCACAGCAGCAACAGTTGACGGATCATGCAAGGCCAATATGTCTGATAACTCATCTGCTAAATGCCCTCCCCATTCAGGTTGGCCGACAGAGAAAGCATTGTGTTCTAGGTTATGAGTGTGTTTAAGATGGTCAACTGCTGGTAATAAGGCACCAAACATCTTTCGGTTAGGCGACATGCCGCCTACTGATATTCCGCCAAAACCAACTCCATGATAACCCTTCTCTCTTCCGATTAATCGGGTCCGATGACCCTCCCCTCTTGCTCGATGGTAAGCTAGCGCTATTTTTAGTGCGGTATCGACAGCTTCAGAACCTGAATTAGAAAAAAACACATGGGTCATTCCATCCGGTGCCATATTGACTAGTTTATCAGCCATTTCAAAAATCGTTGGATGACCTAGTTGAAACGCAGTTGCATAATCTAGTGTTTCAGCTTGTTTTTGCACTGCTTCTACAATTTTTGGATGGCAGTGACCAGTATTACAACACCACAAACCTGAAGCGCCATCAAGGACTTGTTGATCCGTGCTTGTGGTATAGAACATGCCACTTGCTTCTTTAAACATTCTAGGGTTTTTCTTAAAATATCGATTGCCAGTATAAGGCATCCAATAAGCCTCAAGATTAGGGAGTGAATTACTCATAATTCTAGTCCTTATTAATTGTTATAAGACCACCTTAATGAGTTTTGATAAATTTAACAATATTTAAATTGATTTTTTATAAATTATTGTTTTTAATAGGTATTAATATTTTTTGTTTAATATATTTAACGTTTTAACAGCATGCATGAAGACATAGACATTGGAACCCGACTTAAGAAATTAAGACATGAGAGGCAAATCTCACAGCGACAATTAGCCATCAAATCAAAAGTAAGTAATGCCATGATTTCACTCATTGAAAGCAATAAAACTAACCCATCATTAGGGATGTTAAAAAAAATATTAGATTCAGTGCCCATTTCGATAAGCAATTTCTTTGCTATGGAAATCAAATTAACGAACAAAGTGGTGTATAAAAAAGATGAACTTACTGAAATCGGTAGCGGCCCTATTTCCTATTTACAAATTGGACAGAATCTAAATAATAATCAACCGCAGATGATGCTTGAACGATACAAACCAGGAGCAGATACAGGCAAAAACATGCTTACTCATGAATCAGAAGAAAGCGGTTTAATTCTTGAAGGACGTCTAGAACTCACAGTGGGTGATCAAATTTACTATTTAAGCGCTGGAGATGCTTATTTATTCAATAGCAGTGTTCCTCATCGTTTTAAAAATCCCGGTGGCACTGATTGTGTTCTTGTTTCAGCCTGCACTCCACCAAGTTTCTAGTGCAATAAATGGATAACACAAAGAAACTAAAATAAAATAAGATGAAACGTAATACTCAAAATGACAGAAAAGAAAGAAAAAGAATTTATTCCCGTAAACATTGCGGTGCTGACAATTTCGGATCGAAGAACATTAGAAGATGATGAATCAGGTGATCTTTTAGTTGACCAATTGCAATCCTATGGTCACCAATTAAAAGAACGTAATATCTGTAAAGACGATCGGTACCAAATTAGAGCTATTTTATCTGAGTGGATTGTAAATGAATCTGTGCAAGCTGTGATTACCACAGGTGGAACAGGCATCACCGGTACAGACGGTACACCGGAAGCAATCCTGCCACTATTAGATAAAACCATTGATGGGTTTGGTGAGATGTTTAGAAGCTTATCCTATCAAAACATCAAAACCTCGACCTTACAATCCAGAGCTTTCGCAGGGGTTGCGAACGGAACATTTATTTTTTGCCTACCCGGATCACCGGGTGCATGCAAAGACGGTTGGAATTTTCTTATTAAAGAACAACTAGATAATCGAACAAAACCCTGCAATCTAGTGGAATTAATGCCTAGACTTAAAGAATAAATTTATCATCGATGAATCACACTGACCGATTAGAAGTTCACATGTTTCCTTGTTTAAGTGATAACTATGGTTTCTTGATTCATGATCATGTCAATAATCTAACAGCCACTATTGACACGCCTGAAGTAACAGCTATAGAAAAGGCACTAAATGAAAATAACTGGTCTTTAACCCACATCATCAACACCCATCATCACTATGATCATGCGGGAGGGAATCTTGAACTAAAGAAAAAAACCGGGTGCACAATTATTGGTCCCGCAGTTGATCAATCAAGAATTCCTGGCATTGATCAATGCATTCAACATGAAGAGGTTTTTCAATTTGGAGAACATAAAATTAAAGCCTTTCATACCCCGGGTCATACATTGGGCCATATGGTTTATCATTTCGAGGATCAATCTTTAGCCTTTGTTGGTGACACACTATTTGTTATGGGTTGTGGCAGGTTATTTGAAGGCACACCAGAACAAATGTGGTCTTCACTTAGCATTATTAAACGATGGCCGGGCAACACAAAACTCTATTGTGCGCATGAATACACTCAAGCAAATGCAAATTTTGCGATCAGCATTGAGCCAAATAATAATGCATTGGTGAATCGTAAAACGCTGATTGATGATCTTCGCCTAGCAAACACCCCTACTGTTCCCACCACAGTTGAGTTAGAGAAAACAACCAACCCTTTTCTTAGAGCGAATCAAGAACAAATAAAAACATTCCTGAATATGAATGAATCTTCAGACATTGAAGTTTTTGCTGAAATTAGAAAACGCAAAGATAATTTCTGATATTTGTT
>CAUZCF010000121.1:0-3254 GCA_963578425.1 Gammaproteobacteria bacterium
CGAACCGGCACGTCCTTTCGGACAACGGATTTTAAGTCCGTAGCGTCTACCAATTCCGCCACCCGGGCTTTAAATCGAGGCAAGGATCGGAATCGAACCGACGTCCACGGCTTTGCAGGCCGCTGCATAACCACTCTGCCACCTTGCCTAATAAAACAAACAGATTATACCTTCTCAATGAAAAATAAACCAAAAAAGGCTTGTAATTTTCAGGTCTTTTTATAATTTCTCTTTGATTATATTCTTAGCGATAAATTCAATATTTTTCCATTCACTAAGTCGGCGAATAGCATAAGACAACCAATTCTTACCGTACGGTAGATAAACCCCTACTCGTTTATCCATAAGAAGTTTTATCTGTAAATCTCTACGTACCCCAAAAAGAAATTCGAACTGTGTGTCATTGTAATCATCAGTTGATATCAACAAATCTAAAATATTCTCATCGTGTGTAGCTATTGCATCATCTGGAGATTTATAACTCCTCAAATCATTAGCTAACAAAAGAAAATTGTCTTTAATTTCATTGGTTGTCATAAAGGCAATTTTTTTATTTTCCCGATATGCACCTTTGACTAGACGTACAGAGATATCTTGTGACTTTAATGTCTGCAGATCATCTATCGTTCTATACAAATTAGACTGCATAGTAATGCCCATGACATTGGGATACTCTTGGTTTAGTAATTGACAAAGCTTAATAGTACTATCAGTAGTTGCGCTATTTTCCATGTCTAAGCGGATAGTTTGTCCTGACTCAAAAGCCTTTGCTGTTATAGGTTCTAAAGAGCTTAATGCCTTATCTAAAGAGAGTGAGAGACCAAGCGAAGAAGGTTTGATTGAAAGGCCTAATTTATCAGTTTGAAATAAATCCAGAATTCTTAAATATTCCTTTTGTGCACTTAGTACTTCTTCAGTTGACTCTGATTGTTCACCAACCAAATTAACTGTTACTTTGAAACCTTTGTCATGAAGTCTTTGAATTTGTTGAGATGCCTGATCAAGGCTTTCCCCAGCTATAAATCTTTTTGCAAATGGAAATAGAAGCTTCAATTCTCGGAGAAAACTAATTGACCAGCAAAATAGGTTTTGGCAACTTTTGTATTTCTTAATTCTTGCCCAACAGGTGATCCTAGGAGTTTATCCAAAATAACAAAGTCTGCATATTTACCAATACTTATACTTCCTATTTCGTCTCCCCAACCCGACATATTCGCGCCAGCTTGTGTATATGCAAACAATGCTTGCTCAAAAGTTACTGCTTGGTCTGGATACCATGTACCCTCATATAAGCCATTTGGACTTTCACGAAAGACCGCGTCCGCAATATGCACTAGCGGAGAAAAGGGTGATGTGGCAAAGTCGCTACTAAAAGCAAGTTGTGTTCCTGACCTTAAAAAATCACCCCAAACATAAGCATTCTTTTCTCGATCTATGCCAACTCTCTGAGTGATGTATTTTCCGATTACTCCTGTACAGTGATTGGGTTGCATAGAAGCTGTGATATTCAGTTCTTTGAATCTTGGTACATCATTGGGATCAATCATTTCAATATGTTCAATGCGATTTGCATAGCCTCTATTACCAAAATTTTCAAATGCATTTAAAGCCATTTTAACTGCTTGATCTCCAATCGCATGAATGGCAACTGGAAGTCCTAACCCATTAGCTCTTTTAACAAGAGCATTAATTTCATCTTGAGTATGAAAGGGTTGACCAATTATATTAGGACGATCAGAGTAAGGCTCTATCATTGCTGCGGTGTGGGTTGAGAGAACACCGTCCATTACATATTTTATAAAACCAAATTCGACCATTGGACCCTTATCAGGATCTCTAAATTTATACTTCTTTCTAAGTTCTCCTATCTTAATTTTGTCAGAAGTACTGTCCTCTCCTGCATCGAACTTAGAAAACTCACCAAAAAATGTCCTGACATAAAGCTTACTTTTTTTTGCCAAATCTAAATAACTTCCTAGCTCAATTTTACTCGACATATCATGCACACTTGTTATACCAAGTGAGGTTGCGAAATCTAGAACTTTGCCAATTTCTTTTCTTGCTTTGTCAGAATCTCTTATATAACTCTGTTCCCTCCAAATTAGATCCATAGCACCCTCTAGAAGAATCCCATTAGGTTGTCTAGTTTCTTCATTAAGAATAATTTGCCCACCCACTGGAACAACTGAGTCAGCTGTGATACCTGCTATTTCTATAGCTAATGAATTGACCCAAGCACTATGGCCATCAATATCAGATAGTGCGATTGGATTATTGGGAGAGACCTCATCTAATTCCCAGCGTGTTGGGTAACCTTTATTTTCAAGAGTGTAATCCCAGCGACCGCCCAGTAACCATTCACCCGGTTCCATTGTCTTGACCCTCTCTGCAATCATTTCTAACCACACAGATTTTTCTTTAATGCCAGTTAAATTAATTCCAGTAACAATATTTATGCCAGAAGATAAATGAGTATGACTATCTATAAACCCAGGCAATAGAGTTTTCCCCTGAGCATTGATAATGACCGTATTTGAATCTGAGAGTTGACTGATCTCGTCAGTGGCACCAATGGCAGTAAATTTACCGTTCTCTACTGCAACTGCACTGGCGTTTTTAACAGCAGGGTCAGATGTTCTTATATCCGCATTGACCACAATTAGATCAGGAGATGCTTTTAATACTTCAAAACAAAAAATCACAACCAGAAGAAAAATAAATTGGATCGATTTATTTACGGTTTTCATAACCTAATGTTCTATAAGATTTTTTGTATAAACTGATTAATAGCATCTTCAATTTCACACCAACTTGTATTGTTAAAAATTGAGCGGGAAACCGGGTTCGAACCGGCGACCTTTTGCTTGGCAAGCAAACGCTCTACCAACTGAGCTATTCCCGCTAAAATTTTGAAAGTATCATTATAGCTAATTTAGATTACATCTCTAATTCTTTTGAATTGCTTTAGCAATAATAGAAATGTAGATTAATGCCATGCAATATTTCTGGACAGTCAAGGTTATAAGATTTATTCCAATAGTATTTACAATTGGGATTGTAATTTCTATGTATTATTATCCAGGAGGGAACATTCATGATCCTCTACAAACTGGCTACTCTTTCACTCATAATTTTCTAAGTGATTTGGGAGGTATGAATGCACGCTCTGGTGAATCAAATATAGTTTCATCCTATATTTTCAATGCTTGCATGATCAGCTTTTTGTTAGGTGCGATAGCGTTCTTATATGTGCC
>CAUZCF010000122.1:0-3246 GCA_963578425.1 Gammaproteobacteria bacterium
TATCTAGTGGCAGGCCAGGAGGGACTTGAACCCCCAACCTGCGGTTTTGGAGACCGCCGCTCTACCAATTGAGCTACTGGCCTAAAAGTTACCTTACTCTATAATTTTTGTTACAACTCCAGATCCAACAGTTCTGCCACCCTCTCGTATTGAAAATCTTACAGCTTCTTCCATAGCAATAGGCGCTATCAATTCAACTGTTATGTGCGTGTCATCACCTGGCATAACCATTTCAGATCCTTCTGCAAGTGTCACAGCACCAGTCACATCAGTTGTCCTGAAATAAAACTGTGGCCTATATCCATTAAAGAATGGCTTATGTCTACCGCCTTCTTCTTTTGTTAAGGCATAGACATTAGCTTCAAACTTTGTATGCGGATTGATACTCTTTGGTTTCGCAAGAACTTGACCACGTTCAACTTCTTCTCGTTTGGTGCCCCTTAGAAGTACACCAACATTATCACCAGCTTGACCCTGATCTAAAAGCTTTCTAAACATTTCCACGCCTGTACAGATGGTTGTTTGAGTGTCTTTAATACCAACAATTTCAATTTCATCATTGACCTTAACGACTCCTCTTTCAACTCTACCAGTGACCACTGTACCGCGTCCTGAAATTGAGAAAACATCCTCAATAGGCATTAAGAAGTCACCATCAATCTCTCTTTCTGGTTCAGGGAAATATTCATCCATTGTTGCAACTAGTTTCTCTATAGCTTCTGATCCTACTTCACTTGTATCACCTTCAAGTGCTTTCAAAGCACTTCCTGAGATAATAGGAACATTATCACCATCAAAGTCGTATTCAGAGAGCAGCTCTCTGACTTCCATCTCAACAAGTTCAACAAGTTCAGCATCATCAACTTGGTCTGCCTTATTAAGAAAAACTACAATATTAGGTACGCCAACGTTTCTTGCTAAAAGTATATGTTCTCTTGTTTGAGGCATAGGACCATCTGCTGCCGAGACAACTAGGATTGCTCCGTCCATTTGTGCAGCACCAGTAATCATATTTTTTACATAGTCTGCATGACCTGGACAGTCAACATGGGCATAATGTCTTGCCTCACTTTCATACTCAACATGAGCTGTGGCAATAGTAATTCCTCTTTCTTTTTCTTCAGGAGCATTATCAATCTCCTCAAAAGCAGAAGCATTACCACCGTACTTTTCAGCCATAGTTTTTGTAAGCGCTGCTGTTAAGGTAGTTTTACCATGGTCAACATGTCCAATGGTACCTACATTAATATGCGGTTTAGTACGTTCAAATTTTTCTTTAGCCATAATTATTAACTCCTGATTTAACTAAATTTAAATTAATACAATAAAATTCTCTGAGCCCACAACCGGAATTGAACCGGTGACCTCTTCCTTACCATGGAAGTGCTCTACCTGCTGAGCTATGTGGGCAAACACACTTCCAAAATAACTTGGAGCGGGCGATGGGGATCGAACCCACATCATCAGCTTGGAAGGCTGAGGTTCTACCATTGAACTACGCCCGCGCAAGAAAGATGCGATCATACCCGACAATTTTTTAATAAAATTAATCATCCTCTCTCAATTTTCTCCATTCCACTTAGCCTTTATCCACCTTCATAACCCTATGTTATATATGGTGGAGGGGGTAGGATTCGAACCTACGAAGGCTAAGCCAGCAGATTTACAGTCTGCCCCCGTTGACCGCTTGGGTACCCCTCCGCGGACATAACCCACTATTTTCATTCTAAGGATTATAGCTGTCAACAATATTATTAATTATTTTCTTTATAAGGTGGTGCCGGAAGAGGGAATTGAACCCCCAACCTACTGATTACAAATCAGTTGCTCTGCCAATTGAGCTATTCCGGCAAAAACAATAACCTATCAATCTCACCTAATTTTTCGTGATTATAATCATTTTGAAGCTGATTGAAAGTTATTCTAGTGAACAATATGGCCTGAAATAATCTTCCTTAGATTTGATCCTTGTTCTATAAGCAATGATCCATCAATATCTATCCCTCTGTTATAACCATGAATGATCTCATTATCACTCTCAACACTGATATTTTGATCATGAAAATAGTCGAGTTCATTCCAATGGTCCCTTATTTCTTTTACAGAATCAGGAGTAAATTCATGAATGCTAACAATGATTGTTTTAAGTATATAGCCAGTAATTTCATTTCTAGATAAAAGATTTCCATTCTTTACACTTTTTAAATCTATTGGTTTATTGTTAGTTATATTTAGATTTCTAAACTCATTTGGCAAAGCATAATTAATTCCAAAACCAAAATTTACAATTAATTCACTATTTTTATTTTGTGATAACTCTATCAAAATACCACCTAACTTTTGTTCATTGAAAAAGATATCATTTGGCCATTTCAATTGAAGCCCAATAAAACCAATGCTTTCAAGAAGATTAACCAACTGAACACCCATGAACACACTCAGACCAAGTGGA
Organism: Gammaproteobacteria bacterium; assembly: GCA_963578425.1. Lineage (GTDB taxonomy): Bacteria > Pseudomonadota > Gammaproteobacteria > Steroidobacterales > UBA11654 > CACPJA01. The sequence continues at coordinate 2,453 of CAUZCF010000122.1, forward strand.
GCTGATTTAATATGAAGCTGAGTGTATACAGAACAACAAATTCCTGATGAAAACGGAGACAACCATTCTCGTTTTCCTCTACCTCTCCCTTGTGTCTGGAATTCAGCTAAACAAATTTTTACTTTATTATTGAAAATTTCTGAGGGAGAAAATGCCTTACTTGTGGTCTCAATAATATCCTCAATCATCAATTGAATTTGAAAACTATTCTCAAGAGGGCTTAAAATTTCTGCAATTAATGATTTATCTAACAACTCTATTTTTTCAATAGAATATATATCATTTTTTATTTGAGGATAAATCCCCAATACATTAAGTTCATCCAGATAATGATCTATATTTTTACCTCTACCTAGAAAAGATTCTATAGCTCTTTTGTCCTTAGAGCCTTCATTTAAGAAATGTATTAGTGATACCAAGATCTTTTCTTGAGTCATATTAAAAAGATATCTTATGCTCTGATTTATTAAGCATCGATGCAATATTGTCCCTGTGAGCATAGAGTATGAATAAAAACAGTGAGAATAAATAGGTTAAGAACTTAATATCCTCAATGCCTATATAAAAATAGGCAAAAAGTGAAAGTGAAAAAAAGGCAAGAATTGTTGATAATCCAACATATCTCGATAATACAAGTGTAGCTATAAACACCAACAAAGGACCAATCGTAAGGTCTGGATATATGTATAAAATATTACCCAGTCCTGTAGCTGCTCCCTTACCCCCCCTAAAACTAAACCAAACAGGATAAGAGTGCCCAATAACAGATGCTAAGCTCGCAATATAAAAATAGA
>CAUZCF010000123.1:0-3161 GCA_963578425.1 Gammaproteobacteria bacterium
TCTTTTTGCTGCAGCTGACTGAATGCCAACATACCATTCTTTTTATACTCTCTCGCAAAATCAAAGACAGCAAAGTTGGTTGTATGAAAACCAGCAAGCGTTATGAATTGGAACTTAAATCCCATTTTTCCTAATTCTTTTTGAAACTGAACTAATTCATCCTCTGAAGGGATATGCTGCTTCCAATTAAAGCTTGGGGAACAATTGTATGCTAGTAGTTGTTCTGGGTAAGCTCCGCGAACTGCGTCAGCAAATCGCTTTGCATCCTTTAAGCAAGGTTTTGATGTTTCACACCAAACTAAATCTGCATATTCAGCAAATGCCTGCCCCCGCTCACAACCCATTTCCAGTCCTCCTGAAATTTGATAAAAACCCTCTGATGTCCTGTCACCTGTCATGAATTTTCGATCTATTTCATCGACATCCGTTAAAAGAAGTCTTGCAGCTTCTGCATCGGTTCTCGCTATGATTAACGTATCTGTTTCAGCGACATCAGCAGCAAGTCTCGCCGCATTTAGATTCCTGATTGCTTGACTTGTGGATATTAAAACCTTTCCACCAAGATGTCCGCACTTCTTTTCTGCCGACAATTGATCTTCATAGTGCACAGCCGAGGCTCCAGCTTCAATGAGATTGCGAGCCAACTCATACGCATTCAATGCACCGCCAAACCCAGCTTCCGCATCAGCAATGATTGGAGCAAAATAGAATCCCTCTTCCCCTTCTTGGACTTGGATTTGGTCCTGGCGTCGAAAAGCATTATTGATATTTCGAACGGCATTTGGAACAGAATCTACAGAATAAAGACTTTGATCAGGGTAAACCTCATTATTGCTATTCGCTGCAGCCGCAACTTGCCAACCTGATACATAAATGGCCTTAAGACCAGCCTTTACATGTTGAACAGCTTGCTGGCCATTATATGCTCCAAAAGTTTTAATATAGGATTCAGTCTCCAACAACTTTCTCAATCGTTTTGCACCGATCTTGGCCAATGTAGACTCAACTTTGACAGAACCTTGAAGAGCTTTGACTTGATCAGTTGTATAATTTCTCTTATCACCCATGTTTTTCTCCTAAAGGTATTAATAGACAGTGAAATTTATTCATCATTTTTCCTTATTTTTTTTCAGTAATAGGTTTAAGACTCACCCCAAAATCAATGACATCCTCTCCATAAATCATCAGATCAATCACCTCAGATTCAGAAAGAGGTTTGGGTATAATCAAAGAATCTTCTTGCTGCTCAGTGATTAAGGCATTTTCATTGTTATCTTTCATAGTTGTCTCCTAAAGGAATTTATACGCAGGTAAAGTTAAGAATTGGTCAAAGTCTGAGCTGGTTGACATGCTTTGAAATAAATCAATAGCACGGTCTAAATTAGCTTGATCAAAATTAGAGTCCCCTCTTAGTTCAATAAGTTGAGTCATTTCTTGATCTAAGATAGAAATGAATAAATTCTCATCTATGGTTTGATTAGTGCCTGTAAATGACGCTTTATGAGTGATCCACTGCCAAATTTGAGATCGAGAAATTTCTGCAGTGGCAGCGTCCTCCATCAGATCGTATAAAGGCACACATCCGTTACCCGATAACCATGCTTCGATGTACTGCACCCCAACCCTAATATTATGTCTTAAGCCTTCTTCAGTGATCATTCCATTAGGCACTTTCAAAAGATCATGAGAAGTAATATTGACATCATCCCTTTTGTTACTAATTTGGTTTGCTTGATCTCCCATGATTGAATTGAAGGCCTCCATTGCAATTGATGATAGCCCTGGGTGAGCAATCCATGTTCCATCATGGCCTGCATTTGCCTCACGTAGCTTGTCTGATTCAACTTTAGACATAGCTTCATTATTTTTCTGAGTATTATTTTTTATAGGAATTTGTGCTGCCATACCACCCATAGCATGCACATTTCTTTTATGGCAAGTTTTGATTAACCCATCAACATAAGATTTTAGAAAATGACGGGTCATCATGACTTCATCTCGATTAGGGAGAATAGAATCAGCATCATTCCTGAATTTTTTTATAAAACTAAAAATATAGTCCCAACGCCCACAATTGAGTCCAGCAGAATGTTCTCTTAGTTCATAAAGAATCTCATCCATTTCAAAAGCGGCAAGAATTGTTTCAATAAGAACAGTGGCCTTAATTGTTCCTCGATCAATATTTAGAAAGTCTTGTGCCGCAATAAAAACATCATTCCATAATCTAGCTTCAAGATGACTTTCAAGTTTTGGCAAATAGAAATAAGGTCCACTGCCATTTTGTGATAATGCTTCATGGTTATTGGCGAGAAATATTGCAAAATCGAATAACCCTCCTGATACCTCTTCTTCATTAACCAGAACATGCTTTTCATTCAAATGCCACCCTCTAGGTCTCACTATAAGCGTGGCTGTTTGTTGATTAAGAGCATATCGTTTTTGGTCACTTTCTCTTATGAATTCTATGTCCTTGTTTATCGCATCTCTTAAATTAATTTGACCATGAATAATATTACTCCATGTGGGTGAACAAGAATCTTCAAAATCTGCCATGAAAGTCATTACTGGAGCATTTAAAGCATTGATTACCATTTTACGATCCACGGGACCTGTAATTTCAACCCTTCTGTCTTGAAGGTCATGCGGTATTGGAGAAACCACCCAATTATCCTCTCTTATCGCCTGTGTTGATTTTAGAAAATCAGGTTTCTTTCCATCATCCAACTCGGCTTGTCTTAGGTTTCTTAACTCAAGAAGCTCTAATCGCCTTGCATTAAATTGTGTATGCAGTAATTCGACCAAGCCTAATGCTCTAGGATTGGTGACTTCTTTCTCTTCCATAGTTAAAGATGGAGTAATTGTTATCGCTTCAGACATTTGAAAAATATTAATAATTTAGTGAAGTTTATATAAATATCTATTAAAATTTCACAATAAAAAATTCACAATGTAAATTTCACAATGAGTAATCTATATAGAAAAAGTCATCTGCTTGGGACAAAACTAAAAAATGTCCGTAAGCTCAATAAACTAACTCTTGAAGACCTTTCAGAAAGATGCAGTGAAGAAGACCCTAAACATGCTCCTTCTGTTTCTTATCTCAGCATGATTGAGAATGGAAAACGGGTTCCCTCTGAAAATGTTCTAAACCAAATAGCTAT
>CAUZCF010000124.1:0-3111 GCA_963578425.1 Gammaproteobacteria bacterium
CTTTTGACTACAACAATATCGATTAACCCATCATCCAAAATGGCATGGGGTGCCATTTTCATGCCCTTACCAGTATGAATCGTGTTTAATGCTAAAAAAAATAATCCCTCGCCACTGAAACTAGTGTTGTCTAACTTAAAATCTAATCGATTGCTTTTCATTCTCATCACGCCAATTAATGAGGCTACTGAGTACCTGATACCACCAAGCCAACGAAGTTTCTCTGCTAACATATTGACTTCTGCTGCCATCCCCCAACCAATGATGTTGATTGCAAAGTAAACTTCTCCTTTGTGGTCAATTTTAAAAAGGTCTATTGGGGTTATATGACCTTTAAGAATTCTCTTAAGTGCGCCCAATGGATTTAATTCACCTAAATCTTCTGCAAAGGCATTACCACTTCCTCTTGGAATAATCCCTAAGGCTATATTCCTAGACTTGCCAGACCTCATTAACCCATTTACAGCTTCATTAATTGTGCCGTCTCCACCAATAACGCAAATGCCCTCGCAATCGTCTAGGTTTTCATTTTGTATAAAATCTGAGATTGCCCCTTTGTGTTCGCTTCTATAAGTTAGGTATTTAATTTTTAGGCGGTCTAACTCTTTATGAATTAATTTAAGAACAGCCTCATGGTCCTGGTTGCCTGCTTTAGGGTTTAAAATCAAACATAGTTTTTTTATTTTGAGTTTTTGCATCACTAAAAAATATAACTTTATTCCCTTTATTACAAAGACAATTGGTTTTATACTGCTTTGCAAAATAGAAGCTTGCTTAATTATTCTTCTAGATAAACCGATATAAAAAAGGAGTTCTCGTGAGTGATTCAGGTCTAGGTTTTTCTCATAATCGTTTCATTGCTTTAATTGTATTCATTGCTGTTCTAGTGCTGTTCTTTGAGGGTGCTGGCGAACTTGGTGGAGGCATGATTAAAGCCCAAGTAGAACAAACTACCAGCAAATTTCATCCAGAAAAAAATGCGGAAGATCGCCTCAAACCAGCCATGGTTTTAGCTACAGAAGTAACCATAGACAATTCTGAGGAAGATATATCTGATGCTATTGCTGCAGACTGGACAGCTGAAGGCTCTTGCCAACAAGTTATTGAAGGCAATGACATGCTGCAATTCAACCTTAAAGAAATGGTTGTCAGTGCAAGTTGTACAGAAGTAACTGTCACTCTAAAACACACGGGCACTATGCCAGCAAATGTTATGGGGCATAATTGGGTATTAACAAACACTGCTGACTTTATGCCTGTTGCACAAGCAGGCGGAGCAGCTGGAGCAGATAATAACTATGTCCCTGTTGGGGATCAAAGAGTGCTTGCTACAACAACTATAATTGGCGGCGGCCAAGAAACATCAGTAACTTTTTCAATTGGATTGTTGGTGGCGGGTGATGACTACACTTTCTTCTGCTCCTTCCCAGGACATTATGCCATTATGCAAGGAGCCTTTAAGGTTATTTGATTATATTTTATGACCACCTCTGTAGTTTATTATTCAGGCGAGCTCAGAACTGAAAGCACTCACCTCCAGTCAGGAGAAACTTATATTACAGATGCGCCAACTGATAATGAGGGCAAGGGAGAGGCTTTTTCACCAACTGATTTGATAGCCACAGGACTGGCTAATTGCATGCTCACTATCATGGGCATTGTTGCTAGAAGAAAATCTTTAACTATAGAAGGCACCAAGGCCGAAGTCACAAAAATCATGGGTAAAGATCCGCGCAGGATTAGTGAAATTAGAATAGACTTCTTTTTTCCCAGATCTTATGATGAGGATTCAAAAAAACTCCTTCAGCATGCTGCCTTAAACTGTCCTGTAGCTAAAAGCTTAGCTGATAATTTAACCCAAACCATCAATTTCCATTATTAAATTATTTCTCAACCTTGGACCTTATTTCATCAAGGGTGCTTTTAAGGTGTTTTATTTCTGCTTTCAAGGCCTCAACTTCTGATTTCTCAACGAGATCCATTTTCTGAATGGCCTCTTTCACCAAAACCCGTAAATTTTTCTGAATATCCACCTTAACTTCAAGGGCAGATTTTGGCAGCATTGAAGAGAAACCCTCTCCCCATTTTTTAAATTTATCGTTATCCATAATCGCTTAGTATTGAAAACTTCGATATTATCATTACTAAACGAGAATATAAAAAAGTAGTGGACAAAAAAGATGGCATCAAACAAACAACAGCCGAAAAATAAACGAACTAGATCAGGTTTATTTCTGAGCTTATTGTTCATCATCTTTTTGATCTTAGGCAGCGGCGGTGTGTTTTGGTATAACAAAAATTCTATGGATCAAATGCTCCTATCTATTCAGCATTTGCAAGATTCTGAAGAAACCATGAGGATTGAACTTAACAACATAACTGAAACGCAAAGCAGTCAGCTAAATTCTTTTAGGCAGCAATCTACTTCAATTGAACAAGTTGAAAAACTTTTATTTGAGCAACAAAAAAATTCTGCTGACATTCTCTCTAAATTCCAAAACATGCAAGGCACCATCAATCAAGGCAGTGATTATTGGTTACTTACTCAAATTGAATACTTGCTTCGCACCGGGATTGCTCAACTTGAAAACGGCGGTGACCTTGCGTCTGTGAAATTAACCTTGGAACAAACCCAAGTTATGGTTAAAGAATCATTGAGCTCAAATGATTCTATAAACCGATTAATTGCATTATCAATTACTGGAATTAATGATGCCATTAAAAACAACCCAACAAGTTTGATATTAACCGCATTAGATAAGGTCAAACTTTTGCTGAAGCCTTTGCCATTAATCACTGAAGATAAAACCCCTATTGAACAGAGAAGTCTCTTGTCCTACCTTTCAACCGAGGAGATAAAAAGCTTGTGGCAAGGTTTAACAAAAAGTTTAAACACCTTAGTTGTGGTCAAATCTAAAAATCAGTTTGATATAAGACGCTTAAAAAGTGAGGAACAAAGAGTGATTAATTCTTTAATGGTCTTAAATATTGACCTTATAAAACTCTCTGTTAAACAAAGACAAGATGAAAATTATCAACAAGCCTTGGACGGGCTAATTGCCAAACTTAACGAATATTATAAATCTGAGCTTGAAAACAATCCTGAGATGA
>CAUZCF010000125.1:0-3105 GCA_963578425.1 Gammaproteobacteria bacterium
AAAGCAATCGATTAGATTTTAAGTTAGACAGCACTAGTTTCAGTGGCGAGGGATTATTTTTTTTAGCATTAAACACGATTCATACTGGTAAGGGCATGAAAATGGCACCCCATGCCATTTTGGATGATGGGTTAATCGATATTGTTGTAGTCAAAAGTGCTTCAAAGTTACGCGTCTTAAAGATTTTCACCCAACTCTTTTCTGGAAACCATATAAATGACCCACATGTAGAGTATAAACAAATTAAACAGTTCACTTTAAACACTGAAGGAGACCCCCTTAACATTGATGGAGAGAATATAGGCAGGACTCCCATCCAAGCTGAATTAATTCATAAAGGAATTAAAATATTCGCAAAATTATGAATTTTATTTAAAATCACCGTTTAGACTTATGAATAAAAAAATTAATTGGATACCAATTTGCATCATTCTCTTTTGCGTTTTTTTAACCGCTATCGCAATTTATTTTGAACAGCAGAAAAAAGAAGCCATTTTAGGTCTAAATATTAGTCTAGACAGCGACATTAAAAGTTAACCCATGACCACAGTTATTAGTCCAGCAGAAATTGCAGCAAAACAAAAATGTGATCTGTTTGCGTTAATTTTCCAAGAAATAGAACACAATCCCTTGTTGTTAAACGAAAACCTTGAAATGGTATTAGAGGATAACCCTGTAAGCAATAAACCAGAAGCAACTATAGTAAAAGTAGGCTCATTTCGAGCTTCCATTAGAACTTATGTAGCTAAAAACCCTGTCTCAGGGGAAATCATCAACAACTTACCAATCATGGTTACATCTTGGCGAGAAGGTAGCTACCATTTAAAAGAAGGTTGTGAAACACCACCCATAGAGAAATTAAATAATAAGGCGTTTGAGAATGTTGAGGCTTCGGCTAAATTCTTTTTGTCTCAAGTTGAGTTGATCTCTAGAGCAAATAAACAAGGAGTCTAATTTCTGTCATAACGGTCCTCATAGCGAATAATATCATCCTCTCTTAATTCATCACCGACTTGTACTTCAATGACTTTTAAAATCTCTTCCCCCATATTACTTAGTCGATGCTTGGCTCCTAAGGGAATAAAAGTAGATTCATGTTTTGAAAGCAACATTGTTTCTGTATCACATTCAACAGTGGCCACCCCTTCTGCCACAAACCAATATTCGCTTCTATGATTATGAGACTGCAGGGAGAGTATTTCATCAGGTAAAACTGTCATTCTTTTTACAAGATATCCCTCGCCTTGTTCGAAGGTTTTATATGATCCCCAAGGTTTTAAAACTTCTCCAGAGACCAATTCTGAGCTTGACTGAATTTTGCCACCCCCCACATTAAATTTCATTTCAATATCAAATTCTTTGCATATCTCTGTCTCAGGGATATCTGCTTCATTCTTTCTGTCACCACCATTAGCAAAACATTTAATGTTCTCTTCATTTGCTAACCATTCTAAGGTTTTACATACAGTCATATCCTCATCTATAGACTCTACAGCCCTATAAACACCACTAAATCCTTCAAGAAGCTCGATTCTTTCATTGATCGGCATAAAACTATAACCTTTCTTTTTTAATAAAAAGCTATCACTATTGGCAATGACGATAAGATTAGAGGCAAGCTGTGCTGCTTCTTGTATCATTCTTAGATGCCCTATATGAATGGGGTCAAACCCACCACTAACTACCACACAATCATTCTTTTTCATCTTTTCCTCCAATGTATAAAGGTTTTTTTATTTCTTTTCTGAACGTCCATAAAGAATTGCCAGCATAATTAAAAATGATTCCAATAGCTATACCAAACACTACTGCTAAGATATCGTAAATATTTACCAGATAAACTAGGACAAGAAACAACAGGTAATTGATAATCCCTGCAACCCCTGCAACGAGATGAAAATTTAACATCCTTATTTGAAGAGATTTTTTTGTAGGTCTTGTCTTAAAGGTCCAAAAATTATTTAGGAAAAAATTAGAGATGATTGATGCCTCAATAGCGAGTGGCGAGCTAAGTGTAATTGGGAAGCTAACAAAACGCGTTAAATAATAATACACTCCCAAGTTAACAATCACTCCACTTGAGCCCACTAAACAATATTTTAAAAAGTCTTCAGAATTGTTAAATCTTATTTTGACTATATTTAGAAAAAATTCCAACTGATCAGCAAGGGATAATTTCGATTTCCCTGTTTCACGCTTGGCGAAAATAATCGGGCTCTCTTTAATTATGGCCCCTTGTCTTAATAGCTCACAAATGAGCCAGGATTGAAATGAATAACCCCTTGTTGGAAAGCTAGAGAACTGACACTTCTCTAGAAGCTCACGTTTTATGACTCTATAGCCTGATGTGCAATCCCTTAAAACATAAGCACCACCGAGGTATCTCACTAAAAAGTTACCCAGTTTACTGAGCAACAATCTATAGGAAGAAAAGTAAGGCGTACTGCCCCCTTCAACAAATCTTGAGCCAATGACCACATCATAATTTTTAGCAAGCCCTATAAATTTAGGTATTAATCCAGGATCATGTTGGCCGTCTGCATCCATTTGTATAATTAGATCAGCTTTCAGGTTTTTTAACGCATAATTAATGCCTCGCTTATAGGCGTCTCCTAATCCTTTTTTTTCACCGCTCATGAGGGTCAACCCAGAATATTTTGGAATCAAATCCCTAACTAGTTCAGCGGTATTGTCTGGTGAGTTGTCGTCAACAACTAGAACACTCAACTTATAATCATGAAGTACTGTCTGATTGAGAAAGATTTTTTCTAATGTCTTGTGAATATTTCCTACCTCATTATAAGTGGGAAGAACCACGCATATATTTTTGATGTTATTGTTCATATAAAAATTGCTAAGTTTTCAAATCCAACTGTTAAACCACATTCTTCGATAAAACTCATAATCTGGTATTAAAAAACCCATTTGTATGGGCAACCAATATAAAAAGGACACAAGGATAATGATAGCGCTGAGCGCAAAAATGCTTCGATACTGTGGTTTATTAGAGTTAAGCAGTTTTGATAAATACCAAGCCAGTGCTAAAAAGCTGAATACAGAGGCTGTTTGATAATGATAGAGAAATAGACATCGCTCAACAAACGC
>CAUZCF010000126.1:0-3094 GCA_963578425.1 Gammaproteobacteria bacterium
TTATTAATTCCCAGATGAAGGGGCCTAACTTCATTAAAATCAAGGTACAGTCCAGTTGAGTTGGCTACCCCTGAGGGTGTATGGCAATGCCCGCAGTTGATGGCTAAATAGGCACGAGATCTATCTTCAAGGGATTGAGATTCGTCTTCCCAATCAGAAATTGTTTGGAAGTTTGTAGGGATAGAATCTATAACCCCTTTTTGCAACAAATAAGCTAACTGATTCTTTGATCCATCCCCATAGTTAAGGTCTTTATCTAAATTCCGTGCTTTTGGCCCAATAGGAGAGATCACATCATTTGTGGAATGACATTCTTTGCATTGATTTTTGTTTGGCACTCGATAACGTACTTCTCTCTTAATTCCTTCATGATTTACCCATGAAGTATTAATAGTCTTTCCAGCTATTTTTATAAAAGCCTCTGTTTGTTCTTCATTCCAAGCATAAGAAACAGCCTCCCAGCCAGTTTCTTTGTGCAACAAAACCCTTGTTTCTAGAAGCTTAGAGCCCAACTCTAAATTTCTTTCATCAATTGGGTAGTAAAAAGTCTTAATTAAAGCTGATCCCACTGGAAAATCAAAGACCCAGTCTTCTTGATAAATACCCTTCTTTCCATGGGGTACATAAACAAATCTACTTTTGTAGGAATAATCACTAAACAAAGTAGTAACAAGTTCATACGGATGAACATTGTCTGCAGGAAGTTGTTGGGTTTGATCAATAAAGAATTCAAATTCTGAAAGAACTGGGGGAAATTCTGTACTAGAAATTTTAGAGTCGTTTACTGCCCAAAGCTGTGTGCTCATTAAAAGAAATGAGATGTAAACTAAACTTCTTATAGCAATATTCATTGCCAGAAAAACTAGATCCCTTGAGGAATATCCATTACTACAGGTGCTAAAGGCCTGATAGGACCGTTATAAGTCTCTATGTCAGTGGAAGTGATGCCCGGAAGGGAAAGCATGTATTTAATGGGTCTTATAGCCAAGAAAGACGCATCTCCATTATCAGCTAGAATTAATTTTTCTTCATCGGGCTGACCAAATATCATTTGCGTTAAAGGTAAAACTCCATCCCAGAAGATATCAGGCATATTGCCTTCTGAAAGTTCAAACAAAATACTAGCCACTGCTTTATCTATATCTGGGTCAAAGCCTCCATTTCCAAATCGATTACCATGTACTTGTATGGATTTAGGGTGGGGATAATAATTTTCATCCTCCGTTTCAGCCCCGTAAGTAACTATTGAAAGATTGACTGTTCCATTTCCTGAAATATCATTATCAAAAACTTCAACATCGGAATTTGCTTGAATAATGATTCCTGTCCCACGCGGAACTTCTCCAACAATATTTCCCTCTGGGGCAAAATTGTCAGTGTTATTATCAACTGCTTGATTCCTAAATACCCTTACATGATGACCCCCTTGTTGAGGAAGGTCAGGTAAATCAAAAACTAAAATACCTCCTGTATTGTGTGAGGCCACGTTGTCATAGACGTCAGCGTAATAAGAATTTTCTATCTCAATGCCTGCCACGTTGTAATGGGCACGGCTGTTTCGCACAATTATATTTTCAGATTGGCCCACATATATACCCGCATCTGAAGCACCAATCGCCACACAACCATCTATCAATACATCTTTTGATTCAACAGGATACAGACCATAAGCACCGTTAGTGCTTTTGGGACCACCAGTCCACTCAGTTCGGAGGTTTATCATATAAATACCATCTGCACCTATAACCTTAAGCGCATCTCCTTTGGCGTCTTCTATGGCAAAATCTTTAAGAATGACTTTACTAGAGGTAACTAACAAGCCCTGTGCACCGGATTGTTGATTGGCAAAGCTGAGCACAGTCTTGTCCATTCCCGCTCCAATGACCTTCACATTATCAACATCTAAAGAAAGGCCATCTGAGAAGCTATAAAAACCTTCTTGAAGTCTAATTGTGTCTCCAGGTTTGGCCAAGATTAAAGCCTCTTGTACTTTTTCTTGTACATTAGGTCCGTTACTGATGCTGACTATCTGAGCATCACAGATAAACGAAAAAAATAAAACAAAAGGTAATATTAATCTTTGCATAATGATCTTATTTTCAATAAGTTGTTTGGATAGCTTTCAAATCTAATTTTTCTTAAAAATCACAGTAGATTATAGTTTTTATTTTCTAGATAAGGTAATTTGAAAGAATAAAGAAAGATAAGAGACTCAATTAAAGAGAGAGTTAGAAATTTATTTATTCGATTAGAAGATTCTTACTGAACTCTTCTCAGTCGATCGGGTGTAATGTCATCAACTTTAGTACACCCCAGTAAGGTCATATTGTTTTGGACTTCATCTTTTAATAGTTTTAAGGAACGATAAGCTCCTTCTTCTCCAGCTGCTGCCAAACCATATAGATAAGCCCGACCACCCATACAGGCTTTAGCTCCCATAGATAAAGCTTTTAGGATATGGGTACCTCTTCTTACTCCGCCATCGAGAATTACTTCAATTTGATCACCCACAGCATCAATGATATCGCCAAGAACCTCGATTGGTGCTGGACAACCGTCCATTTGACGTCCTCCATGATTAGAAACCATAATCGCAGACGCTCCCACTTCAACAGCCATTTTGGCATCCTCTACTGACAATATGCCTTTTATAGCAAATGGCTTATCCCATTGTTCTATCATCCACGCTGCATCTTTCCAGGTTACGGTACGATCAAATTGGCTGTTCATAAAGTCCATTACAGACATACTTGATGACCCTGCTGGCACCTTGTGTTCTAAGTTAACCATCGAAGGTGTTGGGGGATGGGTTATGTAATTAAATGACCAATTTATATGCCTAGCAATATTCATGTAACCACTTAAGCCAAGCTTAGGAGGAACCGTCATTCCAGTTACCAAGTCTCTTTCTCTTCTTCCGTTTGAAGGAACATCTACTGTTAAACAAAGAGCATCGTAATTGGCGTCCTTACATCTTTGAATGTATTCCTGCGACAGACTTCTATCCTTCAATACATAAATTTGAAAAACCTTAGGTCCTTCAGAAGCTTTGGCTACATCTTCGATAAGCGTTGTAGATATGGTAGACAGGCAA
>CAUZCF010000127.1:0-3059 GCA_963578425.1 Gammaproteobacteria bacterium
TCATCTATTTCGATTCTCATCCCCTCTGGATAGAGGTTTAGTTTAGAATCTGTATATTGGTTGAACTTGCTATTCAGCATAATGATTATATCAGAGGATTCATTGTTAACGATTTGTTTAGTCTGCTTATCCCATAATACTGGTACAGTTACTCTCATATCATATTTAGAATCCATGATATTATATGCTTCCATGAGATAACTGAACCCATTTAATGGATCAATATATTGGTTATTTTTAGATTCAAAACACCACCCCTTATCATCCCTTATTGGATTGACAAAAGACACGGATACAACCGCATCGAGTCCTTTCAATTCTCTTACAATTAAGGTTCTATGAGCCCAAGGACAAGCATAAGAAAGATATAAATGGTAACGTCCTTTTTCTGGTTTGTATTGACTCTCTTCATCAATAATAGATCTGAAGATGCTTTTTTGCCTCTTAAATGATCCATTTGATGATTCTCTCGGAAATTGAGATATAATATTCATCCAATAATTAAGCTAATGGAAATTACCCTGGTTTTTCTTCCCTGCCATCAATAAGCTTAGCAAACCTTTTATACTCATTACCATGAACAGGATCATCTTTCCCCCAAATCCAACCACCAAACTGAGTATTTTGATAATCATAATAAGCTTGTCTTATCTCCGTTTGAGTATTCATAACGAAAGGACCATGCTTAACTATGGGCTCTGCAATAGGTTCTCCCTGTAATAATAATAGCTTTGTTCCACCACCATTATCTGTTATAGTGACATCAAAATCAGGAATTAATTCAACTTGATTCCTTACATTTATAAGCTGTGTACCAATCTTTATACCTGTTCCATTAACAACATATAAAGAGCGATTAGCAGTCGATGAGGTGGCAGGTAAAATCCATTCGGCATTAGATTGTAACTTTATAATCCACATCGCAAAATTATTGTTAGAGTCTGAAGCCCATGAATCAGGAGGAGGACTGGGTGGTTTATTACTTCCATGCTGACCTGCTATTACAGTGATCTCAGTCATACGCCCATTAGAGTCCTGAATATTTATAACTGGTACCTGATCAGCCCAGAACATTGAAAAATATGGTTTTACTCTTTTCCGTGATGCAGGAAGGTTGACCCATATCTGGAAAAAGTCAATTGAATTTGTATTGACTTTATCAAAAAGAGGAAACATCTCAGCATGCTGAATACCATTGCCTGCAGTTAACCATTGAACATCCCCATTCCCATAACGAGCTGCAGCACCCAGTGAATCGGCATGATCAATCAAACCCTTTTCTACAATAGTTACAGTTTCAAATCCTCTGTGTGGATGCCTTGGAAAACCAGGAATAATACTACCGTGATACATACTCCATCCATCTTTGTTTGAAAAATCCTGCCCAATGTCTCTACCAAAGAGTGAGGCATTGGGACCTAAATTTTGATTTGCTGATGGATACACATCATGATGATGTACACAAAAAAGGAATGGGTCTTTTGTTGGCCAAGTGCCTGTATCAGGAAGTTTGGTGATATTTTTTATAGAATTCCTATCATCCTCAGTAGTATATTTTTTCATGTCCCTTCCATATACTTTATTGATCAATGTACCGCTAATGGATGCTACGCCAGCCAATCCTATCAGTTTGAGCGCATCTTTTCTACTGAATTTCTTCATAATCAAATTTACAGACATCCATCAAAGTGAGCGCCTAATTATTTACTACTGAGGTATATGCTAACTGGGTTGAGAATGAAGAATTGGAGAGGTGGGTTTCGGGGGAATGGGTCTATAGAAATTGTTTATCTATAGCTGTGTGCATTTCATTTTTATTACAATCCTCTTCTAATAGTATATCGCCATTAGAATCATAGTTTGTCCAAATACCGACTCGATACATTTCCTTATATTGACCTGTAAGGCGAATTTGTCCATTATCCCAATAATAAATAATTTCACCATCCACTAATCCATTTTTATAATGTTTTACAAGTTTAACACGTCCTGTTTGCGCATTAATAATTTTATTCAATCCATCTTCTATCTTCTTTAACATTATTACCCTTAATAAAATGTAAATAGCAGTAGACATAACTCACAAAAGAGGAGGAGGAGAAGCCTACTGCTATAGATAAAAACAAAAAACTATTTACCCTAACAGTAAAATAATATTTGTTCCATAAGGATAAATGTAAGTGTTTACTTACTTACAATACAAGATATATTTTATTTGAGAGACCTTAGAAAATTATCAACACCAATCTCTATGATTTTTTCAAAATCATATGGATTACTTTCTTTTAATAAAAATACATTTTGTATAATATTAAAAAATCCAATACTATTGAGTAATAATTTTACAGTTATATCGGTATCAAGTTCTATCCTGTATCCCCAATGTTTCTTACCATAGTCAACTATTTGCTCAATTGGTCCAGCTATTGTTCTCTCATATTGAGAAGCATATTTAAAAAAGGTTTTTTTTCTGTACATCCCTATATATAAGAAGATTTTAAATAACCTTCTAGAGAGTGGGTTAGATTTGGTTGTTCTACCAAAATATTGAACTAATTCAGTCCGAAATTTTTCTTCACTATCAATATTAAGTGTTTCAAAGCCGACAATCATTTTGAAAAACTTATCTGCAAGAATTTCTAAAAGAGATTCTTTATTAGTAAAGTGCCTAAAGAGAGTGACCTCAGCAACCCCAGATTCTTCTGCAATTTCCTTAGTTGAAATCTGATGGAATGGCTTTTTATCAATTAAAGAAAGCGTACCATCAAGCAACTTATCTTTTGTTTCTTTAGACATTTAGTAATTTACAAACATCCATCAGAATGAGAGTTAGATTATTTATTACTAAAATATATGCTAACTGGGTTAGGAAGGAAGAATTGGAGAGGTGGGTTTAGTTAATGATAAAATTAATAATTATTAACTCTTCCGCTTCACAAATCAAGCGGAAAGAAGATAGGTTTCATAGGTTCGTATTTCGCCATTAATTTCTAATTCATCTTTTTCGCCAACATATTTAAAATCAAGTCTTTTAATTAATCTGATACTTCTATCATTAT
>CAUZCF010000128.1:0-3036 GCA_963578425.1 Gammaproteobacteria bacterium
TCCATATCTCGATGACAGGCATGATTCCATTGGTTTCAAGATAAAGAGCATTATTACCCATGATCATAAAAAATAATGAACACCCCATGGTTCCGTATCCCAGAGTCCCAAGTATCATTGTACGTATGGTTCTACCTCTGGAGATTCTTGCAATAAAGATGCCAACAAATGGTCCGAGCCCAAAGAACCATGCCCAGAAAAATATTGTCCATGCTTTTGAGAACTCAGACTTGCCTATTGGTGGAGGACCAAGACTCATGCTAATAAAATTTTTGGCCATAAACACTAAACTCTCATAAGAGGTTTTTATTAAGAAGAGAGTAGGTCCAAATATTAATATGTATATCAATACAAAGAAGGCCATGTAGGCACAGAATTTACTTAGCCGTTGAATGCCTTCTTCCAAACCAAAATAAAGACTAATTGAGTATATAACTATGCAAACCAAGAGACATGAAACAGTGAGTATTAGATTTTGCTCGATTGAAAAGAATTCAGTTATAGTTGCACTTACTACTGGAGATGTAAGACCTAATCCGGCTCCTAAGACTCCAACAAGTGCAATCGTGTAAATCAGATCTATTAATCTCGCTAAGTTGCCACTTCCTTGATCACCTAAGATTGCTTCACAACCCGTGCTCGTTTTTAAACTGCCGGAGTTTCTTGTGTGATAACTATAGCCAATGGCTACAGCTGGGAGACAGTATATAGACCAACCAATAATGCCCCAATGAAACATTCCATAGGTTGTTGCCCAAGCGATCGCTTCACTGGATTTTGGGTCAGCACCGAAAGGAGGTTTTAGATAGTAGTCGACCCATTCAGTGGTTCCATATAGAACCAAAGAAGCACCTATACCACAGCAAAATAACATCGAAGACCAACCAAAGATTCCATACTCAGGTTTTTCATCTTTTTTACCTAATTTGATGTTCCCATAACTGCTCATTGCTAGGATTAAGAGAAACAGGAGTGTCAACAGTCCCATTCCTAAATAGACGGCACCTAATTTGTTTGCAACAATTTCATAGGCTTGATTGAGTAATTCATTAGTAGCCATGGGTGCAACAAACATAGGTACTAATATTGAAAGGGTCACTATGATCGTCAATATAAAGTTAGTCCAATCTATATTATCTTTGTTCTTAAGAATGATATGGCTCAATGAGTTAAAAGGAGTATCTAGTCTAGATAAAAATTATTTTATATTCAAAATCTATTTATATGCTAAAAAAATTTAATTACAGGCTTCTCTTTTTTCCATTCTTATAGATTATTAAGTATTATTACACGCTCTTAATATGTACAAGACATCAAAAATAGTATTCAGTCCAAGGGTAAGGAAATCACCTTATTTTGATTCGACTATTAAATATGGTGCTCAAGCTTTCACAGTCTATAATCACATGTATTTACCAATAGCTTTTGAAGGAACTCTTGAAGATTATAAGAAGGTTATTGATGGGGTTCAGCTATGGGATGTTGGTTGTGAACGTCAAATTGAAATTAAAGGAAAGGATGCAGAAAAATTATCCCAATTCTTAACCCCCAGAAACATAAAAAAATGTTCTAAAGGTCAAGCAATGTATGCACCTTTCTTGGATTTTGATGGAGGGTTTCTTAACGATCCAGTGATGTTAAAGATTAATGATGACCACTTTTGGTTTTCTCTAGCTGATGGTGATTCACTCCTATGGGCACAAGGTATAGCGGCAGGCTACAAGTTTGATGTGAATGTGAATGAGCCCGATGTTTCACCCTTACAGATTCAAGGGCCAAATTCCACAGCATTGATGGCAAGAGTGTTTGGAAATTGGATTAAAGAATTGGATTTTTATAAGTTCAGAGAATTTACACATGAGGGTATTCCGATGGTTATTGCCAGAATGGGATACAGCAAGGAGCGATGCTATGAAATATTTTTACAAGATTATGACAGGGGCAATGACTTATGGGAACTCCTTTGGAAGCATGGAGATGATTTAAACATTAGTGCGGGAACACCTAATCAGATTTTAAGACTTGAAGCAGGCATTCTCAGCTATTTGTCTGATATGGATAGGACCAATAACCCTTATGAAGTTGGGTTAGATTGGATGATAGATCTTGACCAAGCAGATGATTTCATTGGCAAGGAGGCATTAAAAGTAATCAAAGACACTGGCCCTGTAAAAAAATTAATGGGTGCAGAGATAGCCGGTGAAGCGATGAAAGTGTTTAACGATGAACATTGGCCTGTTTTCATTGATGATAAAAGAAAAGGGTCAATGATGTCCGCAGCCTATTCACCTCGATTAAAAAAGAATATTTGTTATGTTATTATTGAAACTGCTTTTGCCACTGAAGGACAGTCAATCAGAGTGATCACACCAGATACAGAATTAGAGGCCGTGATTGTGAATCTTCCATGGTTTAAAAAAAGAGTTTGATATGAGCCATTTTGTTCCTCCTGTTAAAGACATGATATTTGTTTTAGATCAATTCATTGGTCTTGATCAGTTGAGCATCATTAAAGGTTTTGATGAGATTGATAAGGAATTTTTAGAATCTATCTATGATAGTGCTTCAGAGATTGCCTCGGAAGTGATTGCTCCGACAAACGTTGATGGGGATCGCATTGGAGTTTCATTAGAGAAAGGAAAGGTTAGTGTTCCTAGAGGTTACAAAGAAGCATATGCAGCATATGTTTCTGGAGGTTGGCCCACTTTAAGTTGTAACCCAGAATTTGGAGGGCAAGGCTTACCGAGTTTGGTTTCTATGCCAGTCAATGAAATGGTTATGGCAGCCAATTTTTCATGGTCTCATTTGGTATTACTAACAAATTCAGTGGTTCGTGCGGTTGAAACTCATGCTGATACATCTTTAAAGGACCTATTTTTAAAGAAACTCATTGCAGGAGAGTATTCAGGAACTATGGTTTTAACTGAACCTCAGGCCGGTTCTGATCTCTCAGCACTAACTACCAGTGCTGCTCCAAATGGGGATCATTACAAGATTACGGGCCAGAAAATATTTATCACCTGGGGGGAGCACGAT
>CAUZCF010000129.1:0-3000 GCA_963578425.1 Gammaproteobacteria bacterium
AGAGTCACTCATATTTGGGTGAAAGAAAAAGCTGGTTGGAAAACAAAATCATGGCACTTTTCACCTCTTCATGACGGAGGTCGACACGTTACATCTGCCTCAGACTTTGAGGAAGATTGAACAATAGCTTATTTATTGTTTTTGCTGCCCAGTTTCATCTCGATGTTTTTTGAGATATGACATAAAGGGGGTTCCACCAGTTCCATGAATGGTTGAGCCACCTGCACCAAATGGGTTTTTCTGTTTAGATTGATTATGTATATATGTTTGAGCATACTTTAAATGCAATGCTCTGAAAGCTCTTATTTGTTCCAAACAATCGTTATAAGAACTAATTAAAAGACTGGATTCACTAACTAATTTTTTTGTCATGGAGCTGGTTTCAACTTCTTCAATAAATTGCCTATGCTCTTTAGGCATATAATCCCTCATCTCATTTAAATAATGTCTCAAGCTATCTTTTGTGTGCTCAATCCCAAGAGCTCCATCTAAAGTAGGCATGATACTGCTTTGGGCACCTGTTTCTCCCCTATAAAACTGTGGAACATCTCCAAATTCCCCCTGATAAACAATGCCGTTCTCTAGATCTGGATTATCTTTTGAACCAAAAATAAATGGTCTAACTCGGTGATAATAAACATAAGGGTCACATCTTTCTGGCATCCGTTCAAATATATTATTCACTTCTTGCATGGATTGAGAAATGCGGTTTAATAGCTCTTCTATATAAGATTCTTCTGACTCTTCTGTGCATTGAGAAATCAGTTTTGAGGCCTCCATTGCATCACGAGCAGCATCCTCAATACAAACATGGATAGTTACAAACCAATCCTCATCTATTCCACCCAGGAAATTATTAATAAGTGCCACATTATTGAGATTAATTGGTTCTTCAGAATTTATAAGATACCAATTATCTAAACAATAACTTGCATAACTCAACACAGGGGGTCTTTCAAGCTTCCTAGAAATGCTAACCCAAGGTTTTGCAATCACTCTAGGTAAATTATTTTTAGGTTTAGATCCTCCAAGGATATAAGCATGTGCAATGAAACTCAGCTGAACCATCGAAAGTTTAATCTCCTCCAAAGAACCGTTTTGTATTAATGAATCAACACAAAGGTCGTCATCTGACATCATTGTAATATTTGTTTCAAGCCTATCAGTAAGGAGTAATTTTGGAAGATTAGTAGCTAATTCTTGAAGCTTAGTTAATGAATTCTCATTAATGGAAGAATAGCCTTGCAAAGGCTCATCTATTGGTAAAAACCCTTTCATAATATTTTATTCATAAAGCCTAACCCATGATAATTATTTGAATATAATAACTTTTTGACTATTCCGCTAGTAATATTATCTCGTGATTTTAAATCCTGTTTGCTCCAAAACAAATCTATCTTCACTTAAATTAGCAATCTCAATCACTTTTCCACCCTCATTAAACATCAAGCGATGAACTGTATATGCATTGTAATCTAGGTCAACTTGGTAATCAGTTTGGCTTGCATTGGATAGCACATAAACGGTATTACCTTTGGATAGAACTTCAATAATTCTGAATTCTTTTGCAGGCCATTCATCAGCTTCAGCAGAATTCATATTATCTAGAGCTTGAGATTTGCTAAGTCTTCCATTAACTATACCTCTGTTAAAGGTGATGTCTTTTTTCATACCATTTCTTTCAATCACGGCTGCAATTTCTGCTCCTGGTTTACCTCTGAATCCAAGGCTTTCAAAATTTTCTGGAATCGCTTTAATACCATTGACTTCGAGAAATAAATCACCGACCTTGAGAACTCCGTCTGCTGGACTATTTGACGTGACTCGACCGACTCTCATTTCGTTCTCCCTAGGATCCCATGTGAATCCAAAACCCACATATCGACCCTGAACAGATTGCCCATCTTCTGCCATATTATTTTCTACCATTTCTATTGACTCAGCTTTACCAGTATAAAATGCTGTCACCCAGTCGTTAGAAGTAGCTTCAATTCCATGATAATGTCCATGATCATCTGTTTCATGAGCAGCAGAAAAACTGAAAGAAGGAATCATCAAGAAAACACCAGTAATTATCGTTGTCATCATTTGTTTCATAAAAATCTCCGTTTTAACTAAGAAAAAAAAAGACTCAAAGAGTCCCTTTAAATAATATTGTAACAACTAATACAAAATATTGAATAAAAGATCATTTCTTCATAAATAGACTGAAGTCATTGTGTTATATTCATAGCATGAACAAACAGAGTAAAAGCCCTGAGAAACACAGTATAAAGATTAGAAAACCTAATTTTGAATTAGAAAAAGACCTAGCTCACGATTGGTATGACGGAAGTGCATTCAAAACGGCTTTTGAAAATGCATTCTCACTTTTATTCCCCCTTGGGGAAAAATCCTTTATTGAATCTGTAAAATATTTTCAAAAAGAAATAAAGGATCCAAAATTACTCGATGAAATGTCTTCTTTTTATGCACAAGAATCTGTTCACCGAAAAGAACATCAAAAATACAATGATTTGGTCTGTAAACTACGTGATTATGATATGGAGCTCTTGAATAAGCCCCAAATAAAACGATATGAATGGGCTAAAACTGCCCTCTCTCCAGAAAGGCGATTAGCTGGGACAGTTGCAGCTGAACATTTAACTGCAATCCTTGCAGATGATCTTCTAAGAAATAAAGATCACTTCACTAATTCAGGTACACATGTTGCTAAACTCTGGTACTGGCATGCACTAGAAGAAACTGAGCATAAAGCAGTTGCCTTTGATGTCTATGCAGCTGTTTGTGGTTCGCTAAAAATAAGAAGAAGAGCATTGTTATTTGTTACATACTTTATTATGAGAGATGTTTTAAGATCAACTGTCTTGATGCTTAAGCAAGATGGTCAACTATGGAAAATTAGAACTTGGGTAGATGCAGTTAACTTTTTATTCATCAAGCCTGGCATCTTAAGAAGGGCTTTTATCCCTTGGTTACAATTCTTAAGAAAAGATTTTC
>CAUZCF010000130.1:0-2962 GCA_963578425.1 Gammaproteobacteria bacterium
TGTTAGATCAATTCATTTTTCTTATGTGTCAAACTGGTATTTTTATTAACCTAGTTTTAATGATATTTAATTTACTTCCAATACCACCATTAGACGGTGGTCGAGTATTTCGATCATTGGTCAATGAGAAATATGGACGCTTAATAGATACCATCGAGCCCTTTGGAATTTTTATAGTTTTAGGTCTTTTGTTTTTTGGATTGCTTCAGCCAATATTCAAAATGGTTCAATATATAACCTCAGTATTGATGTAGAAGAATTTAATGAATTATAAAAATATTTCTCTCGTAATTATTTTCTTAATAGTCTCTTCTATTTATTCTACTGCTAATTGGAGCAGTGAAAATAACCTTGTAATTGAGGATATAGAGCTTGTTACAATTGATGAATATCAGTCTGATAATTTTAGTACCAGAGTTAGGTTTATAGTCATTCACTACACCTCTCTTGATTGGGAAAACTCATTGAAGGTTCTGACTAAACCACAGTACGGTGTCAGTTCACATTATTTAATACCCGAGAGTAAAGACAAGAGTTACCCTGAAGATAATTTATTGGTCTATAAACTTGTCAATGAAAACGATAGAGCGTGGCATGCAGGAGAGAGTCAATGGGAGCAGCGAACCAATATTAATGACCAATCCATAGGCATTGAATTGGTTAATACCTCAGAATGTTTTTATGAAGACCAAAATAAAAATCTTGATTACGCATCAAATTACATATGCAGTTTTTATGATTATGATCCATTACAAATAAAACTATTGATTAAACTAGTTAAGCAAATAATAGATGAAAATGAGGAAATTAAACCCACTTATATATTTGGACACTCAGATATTGCTCCTCAAAGAAAATCAGATCCAGGACCTAAATTCCCATGGCAATTGTTGTACCAAAATGGGATTGGTGCTTGGTACGATAATCCAACACTAGACAGATACTGGCGAGAATTTAACAATAATGAAGCACCATCAATTCAACAGATTCAATGCGGCTTAAAACGCTACGGTTATAACATAGATATTACATCAACTATGGATAAGCAAAGTTTTTACGTTATCAGAGCCTTTCAACAACACTTTAGGCCATGGAAAAGTGATGGCATTGCTGATATTGCTACTGCCGCAACCCTGTGGTCATTACTTGAGAAATATTTTCCAAAATCATTAGACAAAGATATGAAGATAATATGTCCTAATGATTAACATATATCAACTACACAAATAATTCGAGGTAAAATCATGAGAGCACTAATATGTCTAATAAGTTTTTTAAGCACAGCAATCCCTATCATTGGATCTGCTGACAGCTATCTACTTAATCCTAAACAAATCTTAGACGTTGAAACAGGTAAATTAATTCGATCAAAAGTCCTGGTTACCGATGGCAAAATTATGGCCATTTCTAATTCTTTTAAAGCCTCAGATGACCTCAAGGTAATTAATCTACCGGATTTAACTTTGCTTCCAGGTTTGATGGATGCGCATGTTCATTTAATTGGTAACACTGAACTTAAGGGTATGGAGAGACTATCTGAGTCTTCTTATTTATCAACTATATATGGGGTAAAGAATGCCCAAGATACTCTTATGGCAGGCTTTACAACAGTTAGGAATGTGGGAGCTAGTAACTATTCTGATGTCGCATTAAAACAAGCAATTGCTAATCAAGCAGTCTTGGGGCCAACGCTACTTGTCTCTGGACCTCCTTTGGGTATTACAGGTGGGCACTGTGATAATAATACCCTACCCTATGATTTCAAACATGGAGATGACGGTGTCGCTGACGGCCCATGGGAGATAAGGAAGAAGGTGAGAGAAAATAGAAAATACGGAGCTGATTTAATAAAGTTTTGTGCTACCGGGGGAGTGCTGTCAAAGAACACAAATTTAGGAACAACTCAGTACACGGCTGATGAAATGGAAGCTATTGTTGATGAAGCACACAGTAGAGATATGAAAGTTGCTGCTCATGCTCATGGACTTGATGGGATCAAGGCAGCAATACTCGCTGGCGTTGATTCTGTTGAACACTCAAGCTTTATTGACGAAGAAACAATTGAATTAGCTAAAACAAAAGGAGTATTCCTATCAATGGATGTATATGTTTCTGATTTCATTCTAGGTGAAGGGGTTAAACAAGGTATTCCTGAGTATTCATTGAATAAAGAGCGACAAGTGGGTAAAAAACAAAGAGAAAATTTTCAAAAAGCAGTTAAAGCTAATGCAAAGATAGTGTTTGGTACTGATGCTGGGATTTACCCCCATGGTAAAAATGCACGCCAATTTAAGTATATGGTCCAATGGGGAATGACTCCATTGCAAGCAATACAAGCAGCAACAATAAATACTGCAAGTCTTTTTGGGGTATCTAATATAGGTAAAATTAAAGAATCTTTTGAAGCAGATATTATAGGTGTAAAAGGCAATCCTCTTGAGGATATTACAAGTCTTGAAGCTGTTGAATTTGTGATGAATAACGGAATTGTTATCAAACAATAAAAAAAGCCCATTATGAAATGGGCTTTTTTATATTACCTTAAAAGAAAATCTAGAAGCTTCTTGAATACGTTATCCCTATGGTTCTAGGCGGTATCCATTGTAGATAGTTTCTAGCTCTATAACCTGGCGATTCAGCTGAAAATCTAAATGCTTCAGTTCTCTCATCCGTTAAGTTATTAATAGAGAGTTGAAGTCTTGATTGTTCATCCAGATTAACACCTACATTAAGATTAAGTTGAGTGTAACTTGGTGACATATCTTCATCACTCATTTTAAATGTAGCAAAGCTGTCTCCATAGTAACTCATATCTAGTCTAGCGAGAGCCGGTGCCGACATAATATTAAATGCCATTGAGAGGCCTACTGCCATTTGTTCTTCAGCAATATTAGGTAGACGATCGCCTGCGACTGCACTCAGTGAAGAAATATCATTAGCAATTTCAGCACTGATAAAACTT
>CAUZCF010000131.1:0-2923 GCA_963578425.1 Gammaproteobacteria bacterium
GGGGCGAAAGCGATCTCACTTCCATAAATGTTTTCTTCAAACTTGTAAGTTTGAACATTACCAGTAGTTAAATCATGTTTGCTAAAGCCATCAAAGGTAAACAACCCTTTGGTGGGAATACAGCTATAAGTGAACCTGTGTTTTGTCGTGTCATATGCATGATTAATGGTGCCGAACTCTAGTACCCTATCATCAATCTTTTCTTCCCTGGTTGCACCAGTTTTTAAATTAAATATCCAGCGATGTAAAGAGGGTTTTAAAAGATGAAGGTCTAAAAATGCCATCATTCTTTCTAATCCTGGTGCTGCTCCCTTATAGTTTGCAGGCCAGGGCTCTTCTTGAAAATATCCTTCTAGAATAATTTCATCTCCGTCTTCATAAGCATTGTTCCAATGCAACACAAAAGTAGGTTCTGCTTCAAACCATTGAATATCTTTTTCAGTTCCGTATCGAGGTATTATCGCAAAACGGGCAGGCAGATCATGCATTGTTGTTGCATGAATTCCTTGTTTTAATAGTTCACCATCCCAGAAGAGCGGCAAGTCATTAAATATAGAATAATTTTTAGTAAAAGCCATGTCGTGTGGTAATCGAGGACCAGGTAGAGGGATAGGAGTATAGTGCTTTAGATTATTGTCACTATCCACCACTCCGTAATGCATATAGGGCGCATGCTTAGAATAGTTAAAAAATAACAGCTCACCTGTTTTCAGGTCAATCTTTGGATGAGCTGATATACCCTCGATTGGGACCCATGATTCTCTACCAAACTGTTCTAAAGTAATAGGATCAAGTCTGTATCCATCCCCACATTGGTAAAAGGTAGAGAGAACTTTTCCAGAGTGGACGACAACATCTGTAGACGAAGAATCTTTTATGTACCCTTGGGCTCCCCAACCAGGAAGTTTTGATTTCTCTCCTCTTTCCATTAATCCTGCCCAAATGGATTGGTTAAGAATTTGCTCCATCTTAAACCCTGCAGTTTCCACAAATCTGTTTCTATAATCTGCTTTTCCACCTTTAAAACTAATACTGTGAATCATGCCATCACCGTCAAAAGGATGGTATCTTCCAATAGGTTCATGAATTTGGTTTTCTGTGTTTCTTAAGTAAACACCTTCAATGTCCTCTGGTATTCCTTCTTTAGATTGTAAATTTGTAACATCAAATTCTTCATAATTAGGAACCCATGCATTCTGCATGTACGGATTGTCTTTAGAAGTTATGGTGTGTTGTATGGTTCTGATTTTCTGAACTTTCATAATTAAAACACTTCATATTCCTTTTTTTCTTATTTTAAAAATTGTATCAAACATATAATGTCATAACTTTGAAACTTTTCTTATTAGATTTATAATAGTTTAGTGACTGAAAAAATATACATTCTCGGTGGTTATCAAACTGATTTTGCCCAAAACTGGCTAAGAAATGGGCTAGATCTTTTTGATGTTTTTAAAGACACCGTTCATAAGGGTTTAGAACAGGTTAAACTCTCACCCCATGATATTGATGTTGCTCATGTCGGTAATTTTACTGCTGAGTTGTTTTGTTCTCAAGGTCATTTAGGAGCATTTTTTTCTGCTTCTGACCCTGCTTTTTTTGGTATTCCAGCTTCACGCCATGAAGCAGCTTGTGCTTCTGGTAGCATCGCTACATTAGCTGCAACTTCAGAGATTGAATCGGGAAGATATGACCTTGCTGCGGTTATTGGCATTGAGCAAATGAGAAATGTTAGCGGTGAAGAAGCGGCTCAAAATATAGGTGGACCTGCTATGTGGTCTGGTCACGAGTGTCAAGATGTAGATTTTCCTTGGCCTTATATCTTTAGTGAGTTGACCAATGAATACGACAAACGCTATGGAATAGATCAAATGCACCTATCAAGAATAGCAGAGATAAACTTTTCTAATGCTAAAAAAAACCCTAATGCTCAAACTAGAAATTGGAACTTTACTGAGAACAGTTTTAAAAACCACAACAAAGAAAATCCGGTAATTGAGGGAAATACTCGAAAAATGGATTGTGGTCAAATAACCGATGGGGCAGCTATTATTTTCCTAGCGTCCGAAAAAAGAGCAAAAGAGTATGCGAAATCTAGAAACATTGACATGGAAAAAATTCCCCACATTAAAGGCTGGGGGCATAAAACAGGCCCTATAACCTATCAAGAAAAAATAGAGTTTAGTAAAAATAAAGAATATATATTTCCTCACGTTAAAGAAACAATAGAAGATGCTTTTAAAAGAGCAAACTTTTCAGGTGTAAATGATTTGGATGGAATTGAGACACACGATTGCTTTACATCTACTGAGTATATGGCTATTGACCATTTTGGTATAACTAAAGCAGGTGAAAGCTGGAAAGCTATAGAATTAGGAGAGATTGAAATTGGGGGAAGAATTCCAATAAATCCCAGCGGAGGTTTGCTAGGACTTGGTCACCCTGTTGGTGCCACTGGTGTTCGGATGCTTTTAGATACATACAAACAGTGCTCTGGTACAGCAGGCAACTATCAAGTAGAAGGGGCAAATAATTTTGCAACTTTAAATATTGGTGGAAGCGCCACTACAATAGTGAGCTTTGTAGTGGGAACCTAGGTTAAAACTATGGGATCACTTTCTTCTGATGAAACTCTGCAATCTGTTCTTCGGTGTAACCCCACTCTTTCAACAAACTTTCCGTGTTCTCACCGTGTGCTGGACAGTGGTATCCGGGCTCGGACTGCACGCCACTAAACCGTGAAGGAGACTTGACGACCCTCATACTTCCCATCAAAGGGTGATCTCTAACCAATATCGTATCAGAGGCCTCAATCTGTGGTTGATCAAGAACCTCTTCAAGGTTGTGGCATTCAGCACAGGGTACATCGTTCTCCCGTAACTTCTGCATCGCCTCTTCACTGGTCATGTTTGAGAAGCCATCC
>CAUZCF010000132.1:0-2912 GCA_963578425.1 Gammaproteobacteria bacterium
TCACTGTATAAAGGTGCTTCAATAGCTCTAACAACTCCAACTTTATTATCTAGAACACTAGATAACACTTCAAACATTTTATAGTTATTGGTTTTGGGCTCATCAAATAAAGTACTTTGGGAGAACAGTTCATTTTTTAAATAAAGTTCGGCTAATTTGTGCACCTTATTACCCCTTGAAGTGGCAGCTCTGGTAATCTGATCAGCTTTTTCTTCTCCTATACGTATTCGCCAAGCTTGAATATCATCTTTTGACAAGATACCGGTAACAGTAGTTACTGATGGGTATGACTTACCTTGAGGGGTTTGATAAAGCCTCTTCCCCTCTTCCGTTTTAGCTGAAAGTTCATCTAGTTTTACAAGATCATGAATAAAAGACATAAGTGTACGATGAGATATAATTTAAAATATAATTAATACAATAGTTGAATCATAGATGATTTTATATGAATGACATCAATAACTCATTAATTGAAGCCAGGGGCCCTAATAAAATTAAATTTAAAGGGGTTTGGTATACAGACAGCTTAATTATTTTTAATAATCAGGTGATCCAACCTTGGCATCATTCTGCAGCCAATGAATTGTGTATTGATGATTTCAACTTAGCTATAGAAAATAATTGTGAAGTGGTTTTACTGGGCACAGGAGAACAGCAGATTTTTCCTAATCATACGTTAATAACAAGCTTATTAAAGAAAGGAATTGGGGTTGAGGTTATGGACACTGTTAGTGCTTGTAGAACATATAATGTTCTTGCTGCAGAGTATAGAGACCCTATGACTATGTTAATCCTCTAATCTCTAGGTAATCTCGATATTATGAAATAAATGAGGAGTATGAAGGCTAATGATAATAAGAATTTAGTTAACATATAGAAATCAATAACTCATGATTAGAATAACGATGAAAATAAGGATGATTAAGTAACCAATTTTATCGATATATTTCACAATAGCATCCATGCCTTTTTCACCGCCAATTTTTGCAGCATAAGACACGAGATGGAATCTAGCCCCTCTTGAAAGAGTTGCCGCAAGCAAGAAAAGAAAGAAATTCATCTTCATGGCACCAGCCATGATCGTAAAAACTTTAAACGGAATAATAGTAAATCCAGCTATTAATATAACCGCTGAGCCCCAGACGGAAAACCACTCTAGAGCTTGGTCATAATAACCTTGCAAATTTAATGTATTAATTACTCCCATTGCGTAATCAATAGCAAACATACCAATAATAAAGCCTACGCAACCTCCTAAAATTGAGCTTATTGTGGTGATATTTGCATAGAAGAAAGCTTTACTTGGTTTGGCAAGCGTCATGGGGGCTAGAATAACATCAGGGGGTATGGGAATAATGAACCAGGCTTCCACAAAACTCCAAATAGATAAAAAATAGATGGCAGCAGGTTTCGCTGCTTGTCGAAGTATATATTGAAGAGCTGTTGAAAAGATTTTTTTCATTACTTAAAGTTTATCTATCCAATCTTTTAAGTCATTAATTTGAGAGGCATTAGTCAAATTAGTGGCTAAAGGGGTAATTGAAATCTTGTTATTAGCAATGGCATTAAAATCCGTTTCCTGATTAGAGACTTCTGGCAGTGGTGGTGGACCTATCCAGTGAATTTCATCACCGTAAGCGTCAATGTTTCTACTTGATGAATCTGGCATTAATCTTTTGCCTAATTCAGTAATCGCATAACCCTGCATTTCTTCTATAGGGACATCAGGAAAATTGATATTCAACACTGTTGATCTTAATGTCAATTCAGTTAAATGATCCCGAACAAGAATTTTTGAGGCTTCTATTGCAGCATTTAAATGCTTAGGTTTAAGACTGGTTGTTGATAAAGCCAAACAGGGAATATCACTAAATCGACCACCCATTGCAGCACCAACTGTTCCAGAATATAAAACATCATCGCCTAAATTAGCCCCATGATTGATGCCACTCACCAACAGATCAGGTTTTTCATCTAACACTTTAGTTAAAGCCAGAAAAACACAGTCTGCAGGAGTGCCATTAACATAATAGCCATTGTCTTGGTATTTTCTGATTCTGAGTGGATTCTTAAGCGTCAAAGAGCTGCTTGAACCGCTGTTATTATTTTCTGGGGCAACTATAGTGATGTTGGCAAATTCACTTAGAGATTCAGCTAAGCCAACAATGCCTTTTGAATAATAACCGTCATCATTACTGAGTAATATATTCATCCTAATTAAAGATTTTCTACAATATATGTCATCCGTTGCTGAACCTCATCGGAGAACCATACATCAGAAAAAGAGTTGGTCATTAAACTCAATTCTCTGTCAATTAAATCATTAAGTTCTGATTTGGCAGTTAATCGAGTAGAATTCATAGCACTTGTTGGCAGCTTGGTGAGATTATCTAACCATTCAAAAGCTCTATCTACAACTGCATCTTGGTCCACAACTTCATTAAGAAATCCAATATTCTCAGCCAATTCAAAACTCATTAATTTTCCCTGCATAGTTAGAATTGTGGCTTGATTCTCACCCACTAACCTTGCAAATCCTTTATGAATTATTATATTGACAGGTAATCCCACAAAGACTTCATTCATACCAATCTTATAATCTCCTCTGGCTGCAATTCTATAATCACAGAAAGTGGTTAGAACAGCCCCACCAGCAGGACTATGTCCGGTAATGGCTGCCACAAATGGAATAGGGCTTTTGGATATTTTAGCCATTAACCCCCAGAAAGACTTAAAGAAACTATCTATGTCTTCGCGTGATAAATTTAATAGAGTTTTCACATCCAGTCCAGCAGAAAATATTCCTTCCATCCCACTTAAAATTAATGCTTTGGCTCCCAACTCTGTGTGCTCATCAATGGCTTGATGAATGCCAGTAACTAGTTCTGGATTTAAAGCATTAACAGGTTTTC
>CAUZCF010000133.1:0-2890 GCA_963578425.1 Gammaproteobacteria bacterium
TCGAGAAGAGCTTTGGTTATGCCCCTGAAGAATTATGAAGACTTAGCTGTCTATTTTCAGAATAAAGCATGGTGTCCTTTTAATTCTCATTTTATGGTTTGACATAATATGGGATTCTGAATGAGATTAATATTTTTAATATCTTAGAAAAAGGAATTGAAATGGTTACTACAGTTGCTTTGACAATAATTGGATGTGTTCTTACTTTAGTCGGAATTATATTCAATCTCATTCCAAAACAAATAAACCAAAAGTTGATGGGAGATATCACTGAAGAGGCATCTCAGGTTGCTGCTGCATTTAGGATAATTCTTGGTGCGCTTGGAATGACTTTTGGTATAGTGGCCATATCGTGCAGAAATTTTCCGGTTGTTGAGGCCCAGACATGACTTTTTGCATTAGGCACAGGTTATTGTCTTATAATTGCTTTATTTATTACTGAGAAAATTAGAGGTTTTGGTGAATTCCCGATACCCCCAGCTGTAATGTTTGTAATATTGGCTGCGATTGCCTTCTATACAGCTTCTGGATTAACAGCAGAAGTTTAATAATCCAAGTCCTGCGACTTTCTAACATTCTCAATGATTGCTTGACAGCTATTCAGATACCGATGACTCGCTCTGACAACCTCAAGCCTTCCCTTCTAAATCCTGGTCGATGGTGTTGACCTTAAGAAAAAACACTCCAGGAACCAGTAATCCACACAAGGTCAACACTATCTTTCCCTGTGAGTGACCGACACTAATTCTTCACAGTTAGACAAGCAAAAAAAGAGAGATTTTTTACCAAAAGGAAAATCTGGTCGGGTGGCTATGAAATGGCATATATCGTTTCATAATGAAACAATAATCAGTGAGAATGATTAATTAGAAAACAAATTCTCTTATCAGCCTTACCATCTCCTATGATTAACCACAACTAATTTTTTACAGTCAAGCAAACCACTACAACCTTTTACCCCATTTCTTGTAAAATCTAGCAAATGCACACCTGTGAGTGACCCCCATTAATTCTTCACTGCCAGACTACCAACACAAACATTTTTCAGGATTGGACATCCGTCAAGTCGTGTTCATATTTCTTTTATTTTAGTGTATTTTTGTTATTGATTGTGATAGCAACAAACGAATGTCATCTATTTTAAGATTAAATTAGAACAATTTTCCAATTCACTAAAATAAAAAACCTTCTAACATCCATCATTATGCTCCTTTTCCTGGCCTCTCCATTGTTTGGTCAATCATCTGAAGATAAAAAATTTGCAGTCAGAACTTCTATCTTTGCACATGCGTTGACATATAATTTAGACAAACAAAATGGAGTTGGATTTCATTTTGGTCAATTGTCTACTAAAATAAATCAAGATAATATTGAAAAAGGAGAAAATAGTTTTATTGGAGTAAATTATGGGTATGCATTTGATTGTATAAATTGTGATTCATTTTGGATCATAACTCTTTTGGGACCTTATAGTGCTGTCTTTACGACAGATGATGGTTCAACCTATTCTTATTCTGGATGGGGACTAAATGTTGTTGGTGGTTACCGTTGGTATTTTGAAAATGATTTGAGTGTTATTTTGGGTATTGGTCCAGCATATGGAACTGCAAGTAAACAAAGTGAGAATTAAATGACAAGGGTTATGGAAAAGATGTAGAGGATCGTGTAAAGAAGCTCAGTTTCCAGCCAATTAGTTCCACACCATTCTTTGCTATAGGTTACTCATTTTAGTCGTTTAAACTAGTTAATTCTCCAACTTCATCGACACCCCATCAACTCCCGTGAATAGCCCCCCAATAATTCTTCACAGTTATACAGGCAAAAAAAGAGAGATTTTTTACCAAAAGGAAAATATGGTCGGGTGGCTATGAAATGGGAATTATTGTATCATAATGAAACAATAATGAATAATAATGGAATGGCATATTGAATTAGAAAACAAACTAAGATATCTATATACCAGATCAAGTCCGGCATGACAAAGAAAATATTTTTCTTAGGCCCTGTTTAAGTATCTTTCGGTTTAAATTGATCTTCCCTGACTTGTGGAGTGAAATACTTGTCTGCATTTGCCTCAATCACCGGATCCTCTCCGTCTTGACGTACCATCAGCATTTCGTAACCGTTCCAGCCGCGTAATCCAGTTTTCAGTGAACGGACATTAGAGAATCCCATTTCTTTTAAAGTCCGGCCAGCCAGTAGACTGCGGTGTCCTGAACGGCAGACTATCACAATGTCTCTATCACGGGAGTTTACCAGTTCCGGAATTGTTTCCTCATAATCCCATTCACAGGCACTTTCCAGAACTCCACGAGGCACATTGCTGGATTCGTCTATGTGCATACAGTCAAACTCATAAGGTTCGCGAATATCCAGAATCAGTGGCGTCGCACCGCCTTCCAGTTCTTCCTCCAAATCCCAGGGCATGACTTCTTCTACTACCTTTGCCGCTTCTGCGACATAATCCATGAATTTTTTCATTTATTGGTTGTAATCGTTAGAATTAAGCTCATTAGAATATTGGATGGACACGAAGTGCATTAATTTGAGATAATCCCAGAGCTTCTTCATTTTACTCTTCCTAGTAATAAATTGTAAAATAGTTGATTTAGAATTATATGTCAAAGCAAAGAGGACTTTGGGTGGCCATCCTGCTGATTTTTGTACTGGCGATGACGACCTGGCATTTCTGGAACACAGAATCAAAGTTGGATTCAGTATGGAAAAACTGGAGTCCTGCAGGAAAATCCGCAAATTTCAAAATCTTAAAGCGCCAGAAATTACTGATCAAGCAAGGGGCAAAAACAACATTGTTGATTGCAGCGACTTCAGACCTGCATGGAACCCTGACTTCGACCCGCCTGCTGCCACGACCACGACCCCGAGGCTT
>CAUZCF010000134.1:0-2885 GCA_963578425.1 Gammaproteobacteria bacterium
TTGCTCAGCTATCAATACCTTCCAGTTGTGCTCTTCAGGGTGATTAATATCAATTGATATTACTTTTCCTTTGGGGGCATTTAGATCAGTAGAGAACCAAAAAATAGATCCTTCATTACCAAGAAAAATAAATTGCGCTCTCAAATCTGGAATCAACTCTACGAAAGATTCGTCCTTTCTTAAATCTTTATAAAACAACCGATTTCTTTCATCTGTACCCTCGCTAACCGATAGAATGAGAAAATGACCGTCTTCAGTTATTGTGGTTCCCCAGCCCCATTCAGGGTGCTCAGGTCGTTCATAAATTAGTTGGTCATTAGATTGAGGTTGACCAAGAGTATGAAAAAACAGTTTCTGATTTCTGTTTAGTTCTTTATATTCATCACCTTTTTGAGGTTCAGAGTAGCCTGAATAATAAAATCCTGAATTATCTTTAGCCCATTCTGCGTTACTAAATTTTGACCATTGAATAGTGTCTTCTAGAATGTTCCCGCTGTTGATATGTTTGATTTTCCATGTTTTCCAATCTGATCCGCCATCCGATATAGAGTAAGCAATAAGTTCAGAATTAGGGCTTACACTAACTGAGCCGATTGAAACAGTGCCGTCAATGGATAAGAGATTAGGATCAATAACCAGTGTCTTTTCATCAGCTGTCATTTCCTTGTAGAAGAGCTTACTTTGTTGCCATGTCCCATTGTTGTAATAGGTAAAAATCTTTGATTTCCTTCGAAAAGGAACCGATTGATTTTCTTTGTTATAGATCTTCTCAAGTAATAATTTAATCTCCTTTTGCTCGATGAGATCATCTAAATAAGAATCGGTAAAGCGATTTTGTTCTATGATCCAAGCTTGCGTTTGTTCTGAGTTTAAATCTTCCAAGCCTCTATAAGGATCATCAATAATAATTCCATGATAGTTATCTTGAGTATTGCCTTTAATAGAAACTGGATAGTCAATGGGTTGAGAAAAACTATGGGTTGAGAAAATTACTAAAGAAATGCAGTAGAATAATAGGTAAGATTTGTAGACAGTTTTAAACATTCTTTAATTATAAGTATTTTGATAGGAATTTAAGCATAAACTATGGAACAATTGCTAGAAAATATAGGTTTTATTCAGGACGGAACGATACTGCCTGGTTTTATTTTTGGTGTTATTCATGTCAGTTTAGTAATTTTAGGATTTTATACTGGTTGGAGTATTAATCGTCTCCTAAAAAATGTTACTAAAGGTTATATCGCTGGTATTCTTGGTGCCTCATTTGCCCATGTTCTCGCTGATTTTATTGCTGCAGTGATTGATCCATCAATGAGAGCTCGAACAGTAGGAATTGTCCTTGGGGGGTTATTGCCTTTGTTGTTAATCCCTTTCTTAGAGAAATATGTTACTAAAAGTAAAAGCCATATTATGGTTGGAGATCACGAAGATATTGAGAAAGACCTAGAGCAAAAACATGACACTGACTAAGTGTCATGATCCAGTCATAAAAAGAACTTATCTTTCCCTAAACGCTTCGTTTGCAATTTTTGTAACTGGTTGAATTAAATATTCCATCACTGTTTTTTCTCCACTTATAATATCCACTTGAGCTACCATACCAGGAAGGATTTTTATGGTTTTACCTAAGGAGGTCAAACCTTCTTTCTCTACAGCAACCTGACATATATACCAGATACTTCCGTCTTCTTTTTGTATGGAATCGGCTCCAACATTAAGGACTATTCCGTTAAGTGATCCGAACTTAGCGAAATCAAAAGCTGTTAGTTTAATAATAGCTTCCTGACCGCTAATCACATAAGCAATATCCTTGGGATTAATTTCAACCTCGATGAGAAGATCATCTTCTATGGGAACAATTTCAAGTAATGGCTCTCCTGGTTGGACAACACCTCCGGTGGTGTTGACTAAAAGCCTATTCACGATTCCGTCCATTGGTGTTTTTACATTTGATCTTGACAGACGATCTTCCAAGATCGGTTGAGTTTCTTCAGCTTTGTTAAGTTGTGCTTCTGCATCAGAAATTCTCTGCAATAATCTAATCAACTCCATTCTGGATTCAACACCTTGGTCAACTAATGGCGTTAGAATACTTCTCTCTTCTTCTAGCAAGTTAAGGTTATTTTCAGCAGCTGATTTTTGTTTTTTTAGAGCTGAGAGCTCAGATTCAAAGCGGGTGGTATCCAGTTGAATAAGTGAATCACCTTGTACCACAATGTCTCCAGATTTTACTAATATATCCTTGATAATACCCCCCTCTAAATTTTGGATAATTTGTATTTTAGAAGAAGCAATAATTCTCCCTTGACCTTTGGTTACTTCTTCTAAAGATGCATAGGATGCCCATATGATGATGATTACCCAGAATAACACCGTCGTGTATAAGATAAGATCTGCTTTTTTAACTGCTTTTGTGTATTTTTCACTCATGATTTAGCTTTTAATTTTTCCAATACTTCTTCTTTAGGGCCATCAAGAGCAATTTTACCATCAGCCAGAACAATGATTCGATCAACTAATTCTAGTACTGGCAGTCGATGAGTCACCGTGATTAATGTTTTACCATCAATTAAGGGTTTTAATTTTTTAACAAACGCTTGTTCTGAATTCAAATCCAAAGCTGCTGTTGGTTCATCCATTAGTAGAACCTCAGGTTGGTTGATCAATGCTCTGGCAATTGCAATAGATTGTCTTTGTCCAGCTGATAAAGACTGGCCTCTGTCCGTTAATACGGCGTCTAAACCGCCTGGTATTTTAGTTAAAAAATCATTTACTCCACTGCATTCTATAACCTGCATGAGTGTCGAATCTTCAATTTCTTCTCTGCCCATAAAAATATTTTCTCTAATGCTGCCTGCAAACAGATAGATATCTTGAAGGACCAC
>CAUZCF010000135.1:0-2849 GCA_963578425.1 Gammaproteobacteria bacterium
CCTCAATGCAGTGAGGAGTAGCTTCATTAAAGCCAATTTCTTCTAAAATACGAAAACTATTCTCAACTATATCTGCAACACCCTCATCATTTAGTGGTTTATATTGACCACCGGACTCTCCTGGATGAACAGGTTTTGATTTTTCTGATAAAGGTGCTGATCGTATTGCAACTTTGGCTTTGCGACCGCCTCTTCTTCGAGACATGGTTAATTTCTCCCTAATTGCAACTTATTGTTAATAACCTCTGGTCAGTTTTACGGTTTATTCTTGTCTAGTCAATTGAATTCTTTTGAGCCCCACTGCATGAGGGCAGCTAGCTTCTTAATTTAGCTAGTACCATTGAGCTTAGTTTTTATTAATACCCCTAAATACTTCTTCAATAATCCCTAATTGATCCTGATTAGCTTGGAATCTTATCGCAATTCCTCCTTGATTCTCCCATGCTGAAATGTTGTGTGGTCTATCGTCTATCAAAATATTACTTTTATTTTGATGCATCGCATATTTTCCTTTATCTCTATCAATGAATACCTCTGATGGTTTTGGTTTGAGATTATTCTCGATCCAAATCCTCTTCCAATAGGCACAATTTTCCTCATCTCCATCAAGAGGCGATGAGAGAATAGAATAGCTCCCAGAAAATTCTACCACCATTGAAATCAATTCATCACAACACCATGTTTTTGGAATAGTTGAAAAGAAATCACTACCAATGACAGCTTCAAGAGTATTGGATAATTCTGAAGGCCCCAGTTCTTTCCAGTGCTTTACTCCTGCATAATTTGAAAAGGCACCAAAAAAGTCGGCGAGCACACCATCCATATCAAGGAAAATAATGGGTTTATCGTCCACTTAACTAAATACTTTTTAGTTTTTTTCCAAACAATCTTAAGATGGCAATTACAGGACGCCATTGCCAAGGAAGGATATACGTTTTTTTCCTGGATTGAATTGCTTGCACCATCTTTTTAGCAGCCACATCAGTTTCCATAAGGAATGGCATTTTGAAGTCATTAATATCAGTCATCTCACTTTTGATATAACCAGGGCATATTGTGGTGACCTGTACATTATGTTTTTTCAGTGTTGCTCTCCATCCATCTCCCAATCTTCTAACGGCAATTTTTGAAGCAGAATATCCACCAAAATAAGCTGGCGCAGAAAAGCTGGCTAGGGACGACATAATAACAATGGCACCTTTTTTTTGTGCTTTCATTGTGGGCACAAAAGGAATAACAGTATTTGTCACACCGAGTATATTAATAAGTAGGGTTTGATTTATTTGAGTTGGATCACCAGATGAGAGATGATCTGAGAAAGCCACACCCGCATTAGCAACAACAATATCAATCCCTTCGATTTTCCAGTCAATAAAATCTTTTGCGATAGACAATGATTGGTCCACATCAGTAACATCAAGTGAATAGGTTTTAACGTCCTCGGCGCCTAGCTCTAAGCATTTGTTTTTAATAGTTTCAAGTTTTGCTTCTCTTCTAGCAACCAAACCCAGAATTGCTCCTTGGCCAGCATACTCTGCAGCGATGGCTGCCCCAATACCACTGCTGGCTCCGGTGATAAATATTTTTTGATTTGATTTCATAGTCTTATTTCCTTTGATTTAGGAGATTTAATTTATCTTAATTATTATTCACTTGCATTAATTTGATTGTTTCTTCAATTAACCAAATTCTATCTTGGCCCCATACAGTAATCAGATTTTCCCCTTCAGAATTTGATAATGTCATTGTTGGTGGCCCCCATTTACCAAGTTTAAAAAGAGATTCTCTATTTTCCTCTGTTTCAATTGTCCAATTTGTAGAGTCCAATTCAATCTTTGCTTCTTCCCAATCTAAGTCAATTTGATTAATTATTGTTTTAAGTGTGCTTGTTAAATACCCATGTTTTCCCTCAGCCCAAACCGCTTTTGCAAAGGCATGAAGGTACTGTTCTTCTTTACTGTTTTGTCTAGCGTAATCAAACATTGAATAGCATCTTTCTACAGCTTTACCCACTGGATCAATTATATTTCCGAAGGGTATATTATTTTCATCAGCAATCCGCATACAATCCTTGATGATGTATAAGCCTTTCTCTGGGTTAATTTTCATACCCCTCATGACCATCGGCAGGATAATTTGGTATCTAAGCTCAACATTATATTTTTCTCTAAGCTGAGCTAATGGTTTCATAGCAAGATAGCTGTAGGGACTTCTAGCAGACCATAAAATATCAAGATAAAGCTGAGGCCATTGCTTTTTATTAGCAACAGAAGATTTTCTAGGTATTACCACCAACCCCTTATTTTCTTTTTTAGCTCCCACTTCAGTCAAACGTCTTTCAAGATGAGGTAGACGATCAATGCCCCAGTAGCACTCACCTTCATAAGCAAAAACACCACCAAAATAATGTCCCATTTTCTTTCTCGTCAGATTATTTTTCTTGATAACTGAGGATAAATAATTATTGTTCATATGATTTTTAGAATCATTCATTGAATGGAGCTCATCAGAATTTTTAGACCAAAGTGCCTCTCCAACTCGGATTGCAGTTTTTATGAACTTAGATTGATCACAATTGACTAAAATAGATTGAGCCACTTCTATGCTTTGATTATCAATTTCACTTGTGAGTGGATGAAATTGAAGATTGTAATAAGGGGCGATCATCGCAGCATCTTTAATACTATGCTTTATTCGCATCTCAGCTTCTGGCGTTGACGACTTGGGTGGCTTTCCAACAATCAAAGGAATGAGATCAATCTCATAATTGTCTGTTAGAGGTTTTAGAATCTGGGCACATAAATGACTATATGGGTCATTTACTTCATGAAAATAGTAGACAGTATGTA
>CAUZCF010000136.1:0-2813 GCA_963578425.1 Gammaproteobacteria bacterium
TGTATTGGATGTCTTCATATGTCCCATAAGAAGACCCACAAATCCAACTTAAGAAACCACCAAGATAGGTGTTGAATCTAATTTTTTTAAACACTAAATTATGGGAACATTCATGAACTAAATAAGCCGCTATGATCATTGCATGACCTAATAGCAGAGTCGCAAGAATGTTAATAAAAATATTTGTATTGAATAGACCTAAAAACCCTATGCTATAGGCAGTAAGTGCATAGAGAGTCGCTCCTCCGTTATAAATAATTCCTTCTGGCTCTTTAAAAATTTTATCCATCATCTCTATTATGAGAAAAAATCCATGAAATAGGAAAATTATTATCTATTTACTAGTTTTTATCCTCATCGATTATTTGGTTTTCAGTTAGATTGACAAACTGGAAGTAAATACCTAATACAATTGCAATCAATCCCCCATAGTAAAAAGGGTATGTTGGATCAATATTGTATAAGACGGTTCCAAGTGGCGGTCCAAAGATCATGCCAACAACTGGTGCTGCTGATAAGAAACCTGCCACTTCACCTTGCTCAGAAGATTCAACACTTAGGGTTGCAGCAGAATTTAACCCCGGTGTGATCATACTAAAGGCGACACCTATACCAGCGAAGGCAAGATAGAACTGGGCTAGAGTGTTAACAAAACTTATTGATATCAGGACCACACCAAAAATAAGAAAACATATTCTGAGAAGTGTTGTGGGTTTTAAATGAATTATTTGTAAAACCACGGCTTGCATGAAAGTAGTCGTGAGTGCCATTGACAGCAAGGAGATACTGGTGGCTTTAATAATCTCACTGTGGCTGACTACACCTAATTGATCCTCTATAAAAAATGCAGCAATAACTTGTGTTGAGGTAAAGACTAAAAAGGCAATGGCCCACCCAATGAGATAAGGAAATATTCTATTATCATAGAATTTAAGCGTGCTTTTATTGGTAGGGGTAGGCTCTATGTTAGTTTGTTTTAAATATTTCATTGCGAGAAGGCCGCCAATGACTGCTATCGCTGCTGCAAAATACATTGGAAACAATGGATGTATAAAGGCAAAACCACCGCCAATAACTGGTCCTATCATTGTGCCAATCCCGGCAGCCATGCCAATTAATGCCATACCCTGGGCTCTTTTTGAGACTTCAGTGGTGTCTGACATATAAGCAACTGCAGCCGGTTGAATGCCTCCAATTAAGGCCCCATAAAAGATTCTTATCAGCAAGAGCATTGTAAATAGATACACCGGTTCAAGCAGTTTCCAGAGACCGATTTGAATGCCAAAGGCAAAGATTGCATAGGCTATGGCGTATGAAAATAGACCAATAATAAAGACTCTTTTTCGTCCTATGATCTGACTCCGTTTACCCCAGTAATATGAGGAGAAAACAAGGGCGACATTGGAAACAGCTATGAGGATGCCAAATTGATTTGTTGATAGGCCTATGCTTCTAGACAGAGGTGCAAAAATAACATAGAGGAGGGAAAATCCTGTTCCATAAATCACTAAGCCTAGAATTAGTATGATTTTATCGAGACCTAATTTATTCTCCGAAGTCATTTTTTTTGCTTATCTTGCATAGCATCCAGTTGTTCTTGGGTAGCAGGCTTTTGATATTTTTTCTTCCATTCGGCATAGTTCATCCCATATATTTTTGCCCTTGCGGCTTCTTCATCAATGGGATGGCCTAAAGTTGAAGCTTCCTCAACGTACCATTTGCTTAAGCAATTACGACAGAAACCAGCAAGGTTCATCAGATCTATGTTTTGAAGATCTGTTTCTTTTCTAAGGTGATCCACTAATCTTCTGAAGATAGCTGCTTCGATTTCTGTGTCTTTAGTCATTCTAGCTTAATAATTTTGGATGATATCTAAACACAATATCCTTTAGAATAGTATTATATTCTTCCTAAATAATACGACTAGAATTATGAATGATTCGCTACGACCATTGTCAGGTATAAAAGTTATAGAAATGACCCATATGGTTATGGGACCTGCGGTTGGAGCCATTCTAGGAGATTTAGGTGCTGATGTTATAAAAATTGAACCGCTTAAAGGCGATAAAACCAGAAAACTAAAAGCCTCAGGCTCAGGTTATTTCTTAACTTATAATCGAAATAAAAGAAGTTTAGCTTTGGACGTAAAAACTCCTGAGGGAAAAGATATTGTTTTAAAATTATTATCTGCTGCTGATGTGTTTATCGAGAATTTTAGACCGGGTGCCATGGATAATTTGGGGTTCAGCTACTCCGAGTTAAAAAAAACCAACCCTGGATTAATTTATTGTTCTGCCAAAGGCTTTCTAAATGGCCCTTATCAACACCGAACTGCTCTCGATGAGGTGGCTCAAATGATGGGAGGATTGGCCTACATGACCGGTCCTCCCGGCAGACCTTTAAGAGCAGGTTCCTCGGTGATTGATATTATGGGTGGCATGTATGGTGTGATTGCAATTTTGGCGGCATTAGAGGAACGTCATCGCACTAAAGAAGGACAGAAGGTTACCAGTGCCTTATTTGAGAATGTTGTGTATTTAATGGGTCAGCATATGGCACAAACTGCCACCACTGGCTCAGCACCTCCACCGATGTCAGTTAGAGTGTCTGCCTGGGCTGTCTATGATATTTTTGAAACCAAGGGTGATGATCAAATATTTGTTGGAGTAGTCAGCGATAGCCAATGGAAGATATTTTGTGAGTCCTTTGAACTAACTGATTTTATCTCTGATAAAGACATGGAGGTTAATAGTGGAAGAGTTGCAAAAAGAGACGTCATTATTCCTATATTGCAAAACCTCTTTAAAACCTAT
>CAUZCF010000137.1:0-2803 GCA_963578425.1 Gammaproteobacteria bacterium
TATTCTTTAATTGAAATAACAGCCATTAATCTTAAGAAAAAGACTGCTGCAAAGAAAACAAAGCAGCAAACAGAAAAATAATATAACGAATTAGGTTAAATATTATGGCTCATAAAAAGGCAGGTGGAAGTTCTAGAAACGGCAGAGATTCTGAATCCAAGAGATTAGGTGTCAAAAAATTTGGAGGGCAGTATGTTCTAGCGGGAAATATTATTGTTCGTCAAAGAGGAACTAAGTTTCATCCTGGAAAAAATGTAGGGATAGGAAAGGACCATACTTTATTTGCTAAAATTGATGGAGAATTAAAGTTTGAAAAAAAGGGTCCAAAAATGAGACAGTTCGCAACAGTTCATCCAATTTCTGAATAGTTTATTTTTTATTTTTTAATAAAACCCCGCTTTTTTGCGGGGTTTTTTTTATTATAGGTTCTGATCATGAAATTTATAGACGAAGCAATAATTTCTATAAAAGCCGGAGACGGCGGTAATGGAGTCGTTAGTTTTCGACGTGAAAAATACATTCCTAAAGGCGGACCAGACGGAGGTGATGGTGGAAGCGGAGGGAGTATCGTCCTTCAGGCGACGACTAATTTGAACACACTTATTGATTTTAGGGTTAATAACCAGTTTAGAGCAGTTTATGGCCAATCTGGAAAATCAAAGAATAGAAGCGGACTAAGTGGTGAGGATTTAGTTATATTTGTCCCATGTGGGACCAAAGTCTCAAACCTAGAAACCGGAGAAGAGATTGGAGATTTACTCAATCAGGATGACCAATGTTTAGTTGCAAATGGTGGTTATGG
This sequence comes from Gammaproteobacteria bacterium, assembly GCA_963578425.1. GTDB lineage: Bacteria > Pseudomonadota > Gammaproteobacteria > Steroidobacterales > UBA11654 > CACPJA01. The sequence goes on from CAUZCF010000137.1 coordinate 803, forward strand.
CGGCAAAGGTAATGCACGCTTTAAATCAAGCCGTAATCGAGCACCTCGACAGTCTACAGATGGAACAAGTGGCGAAAAAAGAAAGCTTCTTTTGGAGCTCAACTTATTAGCTGATGTTGGCCTACTAGGCTACCCCAATGCAGGTAAATCGACTTTTATTAGATGTATCTCAGCAGCTAAACCAAAAGTTGCTGATTACCCATTTACAACACTAAGTCCTAATCTTGGGTTGGTCCGCGTCGATTATGAAAACAGCTTTGTTGTGGCTGATGTTCCAGGAATTATTGAGGGAGCCTCAGAAGGAACAGGCTTAGGACTTGAGTTTTTAAAGCATCTTAGCAGGACCAGTATATTACTTCATATTGTTGATTTATTTGAGCCTCAAGAAGTATCCAGAGTATGTGGGAGCATTAAAGCTCTTGTCTTGGAATTGGAAAAGTTTGATAGTGGCTTATACGAGAAGGAACGATGGTTAGTTTTTAATAAAACTGATTTATTGGAAGATCCGCAATCAAAGATTACTCAGGTAATAGACAACCTTGCGTGGGAAGGACCGGTGTTTGCAATTAGTGCTGTGACTTCAAATGGCACTGCTGATCTAAGTGATCAAATAATGATTAGGTTGAATGAACTATATGAATCAGAGGATTCTAATTAATTTATTTAATTGATTAACTTGATGCCTTTGATCAATTTTCTTTTCTGATTAGCCGCTTTATTTTTATGAATAAGGCCTTTTCTCGCAAGAGAATCAATTAGTGGTTGAGTTTTTTTATACAGTTCAGTTGCCTCACCTGCATTTTTTTCATCAATTGCTTTAATTACTTTTTTTACAGAGGTACGCATCCTGCTCTTAAGAGCCATATTGTTTTCTCTATGCCTCTCATTTTGCCTAACTCTTTTTCTTGCTGAACTGGTGTTCGCCATTGTTTTTACCTATTCTTTACTCATGTTATAAAAAAGGGGTGTATTCTTTTATATTTTGTATGTCTTTGTCAATATTATTCGCTTATATATAAATAAATAGGTTTTTATATTAACCAACAATTTGACAGAGTAAATTAAGAAATTATTCATGAATAATCAATCAAATGGAAGTAATAATCTTCTGAAGTCTACTACCACTGTAGGTTTCATGACTTTCTTATCAAGAGTTATGGGTCTGGTTAGAGATATTTGCTTTGCACGTTTGTTTGGCGCTTTTCCCATTATGGATGCTTTTTTTGTTGCTTTTAAAATACCAAATTCTTTTCGTCGTTTTTTTGCAGAGGGCGCATTTTCTAGGGCATTTATTCCTGTTCTTTCTGATTATGAACAGAATAAAAGTGAGTTAGAAACTCAAGAATTAATCAATAAAACATCTGGAACACTGGGCATTATTTTATTTTTAGTTACTTTGATTGGTGTTTTATTGGCTCCCTTACTGATAATTATTTTTGCACCAGGATTTTTTGAACAACAATCAGTGATTAATGACCGGTACGATATAGCAGTTGATATGCTGCGATTTACATTTCCTTATTTACTGTTTATTTCGCTGACGGCTTTCGCAGGCGCAATCCTAAACACAAAAAAACATTTCTGGGCCACAGCTATTAATCCAGTAATTTTAAATATCGTGCTCATCATTGCTGCAGGTTTTATTGCACCTGATTCTTCAAATCCTGGTCAAATATTAGCAATTGCAGTATTTATAGCAGGACTCATTCAATTGGTTTTCTTATTGCCTTTCTTAAAAACAATGAATCGTCTGCCAAGACCCACTTGGGGATGGAATGATGAAGGCGTGAAAAGAATTATTAAACTTATGATCCCTTCTATGATTGGTAGTTCAGCTTCTCAGTTTAATTTATTATTTAATACACTTATCGCTTCGTTTCTTAGTGCTGGAAGCATTAGTTGGATATATTATTCTGATCGATTATTGGAATTTCCCGTAGGGGTATTTGGGGTAGCTTTATCCACAGTAGTGTTGCCTTCGTTAGCTAGAGAAAACGCTAA
>CAUZCF010000138.1:0-2750 GCA_963578425.1 Gammaproteobacteria bacterium
AATGGGCTAGCCTAGTGTTTAGTATGCCGAGCATCGATTATAAATGGGTTGAGGATTTTATTATTGGTTTTTCTAATCTGGCTAATAAAAACAATGTTGATTTAATTGGCGGCGATACTATTCGTGGCCCTGAATTTTTTGCAGTTACATTACAAGGTTATGTGGAGCAAGATCAATTTATCAAGCGTTCCAATGCCAAGGAAGGTGATCTGATATATATCACAGGTCATCTTGGTTCAGCAGCTTACGGTCTAGAGTTAATAATCAGTAACAATCAAAATGATAATGGGCACTTTATACATTCTTTTTTATACCCCTCACCAAGAATTAAAGAGAGCATACTAATTGCAAAATATGCTTCCGCAATGATTGATATTTCTGATGGCTTTTATTGTGACCTGAGAAAGATATCTTCTGAACTTAATAAAGGCTTCAAGGTTGATGTCCTAACTCTCCCCATAGAACCAAATTTAATTGAGAAAACAAGCAAGGACAGAGCAATTAATTTAGCACTTACAGGAGGAGACGATTATGAATTATGTTTTACTGTTCCTGAAAAACATGAGAAACAATTTCTTGATGAGTTAACTTCTGAGTTTGATACATTATTCACCTGTGTGGGGAAAATTACAGACTCTCAGGAATTATTAGTAGCAGGAAATGAAGGCTATGCATTACCTGAAAGTACATTTGAACATTTTGGCTCATGAAGATTGAATTTAAAACAGTCATACAAAATCCTTCATTACTTATATCAACAGGTTTTGGCATTGGGTTGATCCCCTTTGCTCCAGGAACATTTGGAAGTGGTGTAGGTCTTTGCCTATATATTTTTCTTGCTCATTTTACACAGGAAACAATCATTAACGGTGTCTTGGTTTATTGTATGTTGTTGGCCATTAGCTTATTTGTGGTGCATCAATCCATCAAACAATTAGGCAATAAGGACCATCAAGAAATTGTTATAGATGAAATATTAGCCATGATGCTAGTAGCACACTTTATTCCACCTGATCCTAAATGGGCAATTGGTGGTTTTGTGATTTTTAGATTCTTTGATATTGTTAAACCGTTTCCAATCAGACGGATTGAGGTAAGCCAAAATAATGCCTTTGGAATAATAATTGATGACCAGATTGCTGCAGGTTACTCAATTATTGTTATTCTGATTATGAAGTATCTAATGTTCTAGATTTTGGTCAGTATCTTTTAACTCATTGTCCATTAGAATTTTTATTTTCATCTCGGCATCTTCTAAGGTTTTTTGACATTCTCTAGATAGCTTCACTCCTTGTTCAAATTTTTTGAGTGCTTGATCTAATTCGAGATCACCTGACTCAAGCTCTTCTAAAATAGTTTCAAGCTCTCTTAATCTTGCCTCTATGCTTTTGCTGCTTTTTTTAGTTGAACTCATGATTATTAATTATAGCGAAATAGCTTGATTTAACATTGTTCATTTTAGGATTTTTAGATAATATTAGAATCATTCTAAAAAAATAGGTTAAGGAGAGAGTTGATTATGTCTAATGATAGCGAAAGCAAATGCCCCGTAATGCACGGCGCACTTACCACGAACAGTTCTTCAGGAACTTCAAATCAAGATTGGTGGCCAAACCAGTTAAATTTAGCAATTCTTCATCAACACGATAAAAAAACTGATCCTATGAGTCAGGGATTTGATTATCGAGAAGAATTCAAGACACTTGATTACGATGCTTTGAAAAAAGATCTCAATGATCTTATGACAGACTCTCAAGATTGGTGGCCTGCTGATTATGGGCATTATGGTCCCTTCTTTATCAGAATGACTTGGCATGCTGCAGGCACCTATAGAACTGGTGATGGCCGAGGTGGAGGTGGAACTGGAAACCAGCGCTTCGCGCCACTTAACAGTTGGCCAGATAATGGCAACTTAGATAAAGCACGACGTCTTTTGTGGCCGATTAAGCAAAAGTACGGTAAAAAAATTAGTTGGGCAGATTTATTAATTCTCGCTGGTAATGTTGCTATCGAATCGATGGGAGGAAAAACTTTCGGTTTTGGTGGTGGTCGTCCAGATATTTGGGCCCCAGAAGAAGATATCGATTGGGGTGCGGAAAAGGAATGGCTTGCTAATGAACGATATTCTGGGGAAAGAGATTTAGCTAATCCTCTTGGAGCAGTACAGATGGGATTAATTTATGTTAATCCACAAGGTCCTGATGGCGATCCTGATCCAGTTGCGAGCGGTAAAGACGTCCGAGAAACATTTCGGCGAATGGCCATGAACGACGAGGAAACTGTTGCTCTTGTTGCTGGTGGACACACCTTTGGTAAAGGACATGGCGCTGGAGCCGAGGACTATGTGCAGGCTGAGCCGGAGGGAGCACCACTAGAAAACATGGGGTTTGGCTGGCAGAGCAGCCATGCATCAGGCATGGGTAGTGACGCCATTACCAGCGGCTTTGAGGGAGCATGGACTGCTAATCCTACACAATGGGACAACGGGTACTTCGACATCCTATTTGGTTATGAGTGGAAGAAGGTGGAAACACCTGCGGGCAAGATTGTTTGGCACGCGATAGATCAGGAAGAAGACGACAAGGCGCCAGACGCCGAGAACTCTTCCGTTCGCGTCCCAACCATGATGACAACAGCCGATATGTCGATGCGAGAAGATCCTGCCTATAGGGAGATCTCAAAACGTTTTCACGAAAACCCTGAGGAATTTGCTGATGCATTTGCTAGAGCATGGTTTAAGCTCTTGCATC
>CAUZCF010000139.1:0-2683 GCA_963578425.1 Gammaproteobacteria bacterium
GATCTTTTGTGACATTAAGATCTGTTTCACTGTCCACAAGAGATTTCTTGTTTCCGACAATAATCTGACCGTTATTGTCTAACAAATACAAACGACCAGCACGCTGACGATCGACTTCCTCTTCAAAAGAGAATCTGAATCGTCTTCTTTCTCTAATCACATTGGGGATAATAATCACATTTTCATCAAATGATCGTCTTTGTCGTAGAATAAGATCAGCCATTCGAGGGTTTTCTTTCAAAAAATCCCATGTTTGAACCTCAGCATAATAATCTTCAATCTCAGAGGCGAAGTTTTCTAGTTGAGCGGTTTCAATTCTAGTAACGTATTTGAATAAATCTTCCTCAAATCGTTGGTCAATAAATATAAATACAAGAGCAATCACAACGAGAAAACTCATTGATGATGCTAAAAACAATTTTGGGAATATTTTCATTTAATGTTTTAGTTTTTCTAAATTATAGTTTTATTTTGTAATCAAGGATGCTCAATTCATCTTTTCTTCATATTTACTTCATTTTTTACCATAATAATGTCCAGCATAGAAATTTAAAACCCTTGGGAGTCATAATGAAACAATCACTAACTATTATAACTGCAGTCATATTTTATCTAGGATCACTATCTGTAATAGATAGCGCAATTGCACGAGACCATGATCATGATAAACATGACCGAAAACCCATGAAAATGTTGTTCCATAACATTGATATGTCTGAAGATCAGAGAACACAAGTCAAAGAGATTATGCAATCAAGCTTTGAGCAAGGTAAAGAGCTCAGAAAGACAATAGACAATGAAGCCGATGGACAGCGAAATGAAATAAAGAGTCAAAACAGAGAAGCACTGTCAGCAGTTCTTAATGATGAACAAATGTCTCAATTTGATAAAAATTCTAAAAGAATCGAAATGGGAAGAGATAAAAGAGACAGTCATAGAGGGAAAATGGATAAAAAAGGCAGAATGCATGGTGACAAGCACAAGAAAGGTGACAAGCACAAGAAAGGTGACAAGCACAAGAAAGGTGACAAGCACAAGAAAGGTGACAAGCACAAGAAAGGTGACAAGCACAAGAAAGGCCAACATCCGAAACCTCACCAAGAGTAAATAAATATTTCGCATTGCCGCAAGGCAGAACTATAGCTGGAATCAGTCATAATCCCCTAATAAGATTGGTTCCAGCTTTTTTTATCTTTATTAAAAAGCTCAAACTTATAAGCAAATAATTAAGACCTGTATTACCATTATTATCTAAATCTTTAGATGGAGCAGATCATGAAATTATTTGAGTTACAGTCGTTTAATGATGGTGGGTTACAAATGATTGAAAGAGGGACGCCTAGCCCATGTCTAGGTGAAGTTGTTATCAAAGTAGAATCAGCATCCATTAATTTTAGAGATTTTATGATCGCTAAAGGCTTATATAACCCAAACTTATCACTACCGTTGATTCCATTGTCTGATGGAAGTGGTGAGGTGGTCGCTGTTGGTAATGATGTAAAGAAATTTAAAATTGGCGATAGGGTGAGTTCAGTTTTTTGGCAAGATTGGAATTCAGATGTAAAGACAAGAATGATTTCAACAGGTAGCGATGCTGCCGGTGTATTGAGTGAATATGCAGTGTTACCTGAAGCAGCTGTCCTACCAATACCTGATTATTTATCCTATCAAGAAGCCGCAACTTTACCTTGCGCCGCGGTAACTGCATGGACTTGTATCATGGCTGCGAATATAAAAGCTGGAGATAATGTTTTGCTTCTTGGAACAGGTGGCGTTTCTATTTTTGGTTTACAGATTGCTAAAGCCCTAGGTGCTAATGTGATCATCACTTCTAGTAGTGATGATAAATTAGCTCGTGCAGTAGATCTTGGTGCCGATGCAACAATTAACTATAAAGATAATCCGGATTGGGGTAAACAGGCATTTGAGGCTGCAGGTGTGGGTGTTAATTTAGTCATAGAGATAGGTGGGGGGGGTACTTTCAATCAAAGCATGGAAGCCCTTACTATTGGTGGACATATCAGTATCATTGGGGCTTTAAGTGGAGTAAGTACTGAATTAAATCTTCTTAGTATGGTTTTCAAAAATGTGCATACTCATGGAATCACTGTTGGTACCAGAGAAGATCATGAAGCGATGAATCATTTTTTTTCAGAGCATCAAATTCATCCAATTATTGATAAAGAAGTCTCTTTTGAACAAGGAGCTGACGCCATCATTGGTATTGCTTCTGGAAATCATTTTGGGAAAATCGTCGTTAATATCAATAATTAAATACATAAAAGGAAGTAGTTCTTGCAATCAGATGTTCTTCAATTAGATTCAGCATCACTTTTTCGTGATGATCAGTTAATTTTTAATGATATTTCTTTTGAGCTAAAGAGCGGCGACCATTTAATTATCAAGGGTAATAATGGCAGTGGAAAAACCAGCTTAATTAGAACACTTTGTGGCTTAACTCAACTCACCGAAGGAAGCGTTCTATGGAATCATGCTCCTATAGATGCAATTAGCTCTGATTATTATAATCACTTAGCTTATCTCGCTCATACCAACAGTTTGATTCCTGAATTGACTTTACTGGAAAATTTAACCTATAGCTTGCATAAGACTGATTTAGATAAGGATCATAGTGTTCTTGAAGGGTTTCAATTAAAACAGTCAATACAGTCTCCTGTGGCAA